>NZ_JAKJSW010000286.1:0-4185 GCF_050337375.1 Vibrio makurazakiensis
GGTTGATGCGTCCGTGATCATCAACTCATAAAGATTATGAACACCTTCGGTTTATCATTGTATATGCAGACTCATTCACTCCTAAAGCGAGCTGAAAATAGTGAACTGATAACCGTAATGTTAATAAGTAATGGTTGAATGATTTGGCTTGCTAATAGGTTAATTCTAGTAACAACATAATTGGGTATTTCCCCATGGTTATTGACTGATATCTAATTAGGGCAGCCTCATTACGTGCTAGAGTATGCGGCTTGGGATTGAGCAAAAAACCATTAATCACCTATATCATATTTGCTATATGGTGCGGTTAGCCAATCAAGTCGTCATTGGATATGGAGTTGGTCCTTGTATTCGATTATTCGGATACGTGAACATCATAATTTATGAGTTTTAAATCAAAAAAGTACAGTATTGATTCTACTGATTATCAAGTTGGTCAAGATAACGTCAGTAAATGGGGCATGGATGTCCATAACACCGTTTTTGTAGCCTCAGTTGGCTTATCTATTCTTTTCATTGTCACCCTTCTCGCATTACCTCCAGCAGATGCAAAAGCTGCTATTGATTCTATTAAGGGTGCAGTGCTTTCAAACTTCGACTTCCTGTTTATGTGGGGAGCTAACATCCTGTTAATCTTTGCCATCATTTTAGCATTTTCACCTTTAGGTAAAATCCGCTTAGGTGGCGAAGACGCGACCCCTGATTATTCCAAAGCCTCTTGGATTGCGATGTTATTTGCTGCGGGCATGGGTATTGGACTCATTTTCTGGGGGGTTGCAGAGCCAACAGCTTTCTTCACTAATTATTTTGGAACACCGCTTAATGCAGAACCCTATACAGAAGCTGGCCGCGAGTTAGCGTTAGGCGCAACAGTATTTCACTGGGGCTTACATGCGTGGGCAATCTATGGCATGACGGCGCTATGTCTTGCGTACTTTGTTTATAATAAAGGCTTACCGTTATCAATGCGCTCGGTGTTTTATCCATTATTGGGTGACCGAGTGTGGGGTAAAACAGGTGATGTAATCGATGTTCTAACGGTATTGGTTACTCTATTTGGTCTAGCTACTTCGTTAGGGCTTGGTGGTACACAAGCGGCAAGTGGTATTAGCCACGTATTCGGTTTGGAAAACAACATTTACCTACAGCAGTCCATTATTGTTCTTATCATGGGCTTAGCGATTGTTTCTGTGCTTCGCGGCATGGATGGCGGTGTTAAGTTTCTAAGTAACTTGAATATGGTGATTGCCTTTGTTTTCCTAGGCCTTATCGCAGTCTTGAATTTCACCACAGTACTTGATTCATTGGCGACAGCGGTGACTGGCTATGTAAAAAATATCGTCGCGCTGAGCCAAAGTTCAGGGCGTGAAGATACAACATGGCTTCATGGTTGGACTGTGTTCTACTGGGCATGGTGGGTTGCGTATGCACCTTTCTTCGGTATGTTCGTAGCACGTATATCTAAAGGACGTACCGTTCGCGAGTTCCTTCTTTGTGTATTACTTATCCCAACATTGGTAACAGCTGCTTGGATGTCTATCTTCGGTGGCGTTGCAATTGAACAGGTAATAGATAAAGTCGGGCAACTCGGGCTAGACCAGGGCATTGCAGATGTATCTCTCAGCTTATTCTATATGTTAGATGCGTATCCATTCGGCAATATCCTATCCGTTATTGCTGTTGCACTGATTATCGTTTTCTTTGTGACAACGCTAGACTCGGGCTCCATCGTTATTGATGGCATGACTGCTGGTGGCAAACTAGAAGTACCGGTTAAACAGAAAGTAGTCTGGGCTGTTATATCTGGTGCTATCGCAATGGTTATGTTGTGGATTGGTGGTACTCAATCTATTCAATCTCTGCAATCAATCACCATCATAGCAGCAATGCCGTTTACCATTATTTTGTTACTAGGTAGTGTGAGCCTGTTTAAAGGACTATTAACGGAAGTAGATAAACTTCAGGTTTCAGCTAACTCACCGCGTTAGTTTCCATTAGGTCAAGGATTCGCTCTACAATAAAGCTCTCTAGTACTATGTGCTAGGGAGCTTTTGTTTAGGGGAGAGGTCTTTATGATAGAGCGGAAGACTCGATGTAAATATTGAAGAGTATGGAACTTCTCCAAGCCATGAAGCTTTCAGGCACTCTTCAATCACACGACTATTTTTCGTAGTTCATATTAAGGTCGCTTTCGAAAACAGAGATCGCTTGTTGAACGTATTGGTTACTAACCATATGAAAATAAAAAGGCTCCCGAGATTAGGGAGCCTTTTTAATTAAGGAGAGGGGGAACCCTCTTATGTTTATTGTGGATTCAACCCTAGGGTTTGAAGAACAAGTTTGAAGTTATCTTGACGCTCTTTAATTGCATGAACATCACCACTTACTGGACAAGTGCTGTCTGGGCAACCTCGGTTAACGATGCCAGACACAGCATCAATAAACGCTGTCCCTTTCATTCCACCATCTACGTAGCTTTTAAGCTCAGCATGATAGTTCCAACCTGCGTATGCACCACCTTCATCGTTGTAAGCCTGTACAGAAGTGACCCAGTAGAATAACCCAGCGATCCATTTGATCTCTCTGTTTTCCTCAGAGCTACAAATCAGACTAGGATTAGAACAGAAGTCGAGGTCTGCATATAATGGGCTTGCTGGTGGCGCTTCTACAACAACACCGTTGACCGTTGTACCAATGGCTGCAGGGTCAACATGAGAACGACCCATGAAGTGGTTCAATGTACCAAAGTTTTGTCGACCCGTAGTTTGAATTACGCCACGGCCCCACCAACCACAACCTTCTACAGTTCCGTTAGTATCCGTACCATCCCAAATGAATTTACCKGCTTTTTGGTCTTCATAGACTTTACAGTCCTCGCGTTCCCACACTTGTTTCGAAGAATCGATTGCTGTTGGAACGTCCATACAGTGACCATCATTTGTCCAGCGACCAACGTTGCCGTTAACTAGTAACCCTTGTTCATTAAGTACTGAGTCAGGAGCAGCAAAGATAGGAGCAGGTGCGCCATACCATTTAGCATTGGTCATTGCGCTAACTTCCATCTTCGGATCACGCGGACAAGAATAGGGATGATCAACACCTGTTACTGGATCCATACCGTAATCAGCATATTTTTGATCCAACTGACCACAGCTCGCAGTCATTGGGTAGTTAACTGGCGCACCATATCGTACTTCAGACCAGTTGTTTTCGTCACAGGCATTGTAACGGATGGTCTCCTGCATACTTTGTGAAAGGAATGCAGCAATGGCAACTTTGGCATACATTGCATTTGTTGCTTCATCTGCAGTGTCATCAAGCAACCAGAAGGTGTTACCCGCAACGCCGACATTGTGCATAGAGTTCAGGCCAGCTAAGAAGTCTGCCCACTTATAAACAGTAGATGGGATCCACTGTGATTGGGGAGTCTCAAATAGGAATGCCTGATTATTCATTGCAGACTCTGCACCGGTTAGCTCGGCGTTTAGAGAAGCAAGGCGAGTTAATGGGCCATTAGCCACATTTTCACCGACATAGTACAGAGGCACAGTTGCATTTTGGTAGCGTGCAATTTTAGCAGTTAAGTCCGTGGTTTCAGTGTCAAACAAAACACCAAAAATGTTACTGCTTGCCGCTTTACGAATATGACTGTCGCCTGAGGTATTACCCAAGAAGTAACTTGCTGCTTGAGTGGTAGGAACGGACGAAAGTAGCGCTGGTGTCTGAGTATAGTCACTGACCTGTTTTACATACTCTAGGGCGTAATGCCATTGCTCATCACTTAAAGCAGGGGATGTGCTCGACTTGTTGAAGGCGATAAAGTCAGCTTTTGTCGTCGAAGTCGCTTTGTAAAGTTCGAAACTAGATAACAAATCTGATGTCGATGAAGACGCAGCATTCCAAACTGCTCGCTTACCCGAATGGGTATTGTAAGCGAAGTCGCCAATATTCAACGACCAACCGAATGTTGCTTGTGGAGCCAGCGTCGAGATAACAAGGTTGTGCGCTTGAGCCCAACCTTGCGCATCATCAGTGAGAGCATTGATATCGTTGATATCGATTTGACTTCCTGTTGCATCAGCCGCTGCTGTTAAGGCTTGTTTCACAGACACAGATCCTAAAGATATCCCTTTGTCTGCTGAAGCTACATCCAGCACGTCACCGTTCAGGATGATAGATGTTGTG
>NZ_JAKJSW010000287.1:0-4178 GCF_050337375.1 Vibrio makurazakiensis
TCTAAAAGAGGAAAGTTGTTGAGAGATTGTTAAAATAGGTTAAAATGCATGCGATTGTTCGATAATTCGACATTTAAACATGGAAAGTGATGGGAAGAGTGGAATTTATACCGTTCGGGCTTCCAATTCTAATTGGAAACTGGTTTACTTGCCATACAACAAGCGCCAATCAAATTCTGATGTGATGTAAACCTAGATTTACACGCAAACCTTTAAGGCGTAAACACACAAGCACACACAACATATATTTTTGGAGTAAACGTGGCGACTAGTAATACAACCACAAAACCTCGTGATACCTGGGGTTCGAAATTAGGATTCGTAATGGCTGCAGCAGGTTCTGCTGTTGGTCTAGGTAATATTTGGAAATTCCCTTACACAGCAGGTGAAAGCGGCGGCGGTGCGTTCGTAGCTATTTACTTGTTCTTTGTTATTTTTATTGGTTTCAGTGTGATGCTGACTGAATTTGCGATTGGCCGTCATACGCAAAAGTCAGCAGTAGGTGCATTTAAATCAACAGACCGTCGCTGGACGTTCGCTGGTGTTATTGGCGTAGTGAGTGGCCTACTAATTATGGGTTTCTACCCAGTAGTTGGTGGCTGGTCTATCGCATATATTGGTAAGATCGCTGGTGGTCTTCTTGAAACGCCTGAAGCAATCGGTGATAGCTTCGGTGGCTTCATTTCAGATCCAGTACAACCGCTAATGTGGATGGGTGCTTACTTACTGCTTAACATTGTTATCGTAATGAAAGGTATTTCAGGCGGTATCGAGAAAGCGGGTAAAGTGTTAATGCCACTACTGTTCATCATTCTGATTGTTGTTTCAATCAAAGGTCTGATGCTTCCAGGTTCAATGGCTGGCCTTAAATTCCTATTTAGCCCTGACTTCTCGAAAGTAGATAGCAACGTAATCCTAGCTGCACTAGGTCAAGCGTTCTTCTCTCTAAGTCTAGGTATGGGTTGTATGATGACATACGGTTCTTACTTGAAGAAGAAAGAGAACTTAGTTCAAACAACCGCAATGGTTACTGCAATGGATACTGGTGTTGCTATCCTTGCTGGTGTTGCAATGTTCCCTGCAATGTTCGCATTCGGTATGGAACCAGCAGCGGGTCCAGGTCTAGTATTCGTAGTTGTTCCTCAGCTATTTGCTGAAATGGGCGGCGTTATCGGTCTACTATTCGCTCTAATGTTCTTCATCGGTCTAAGTGTTGCAGCTTTAACTTCTTCAGTATCTCTATTAGAAGTTGTAGTTTCTTACCTAATTGATGAGAAGGGCATGAAACGTGTTACAGCTGTGCTTTCTGCAAGTGTTGTAATGGCGATTCTATGTATCTTTGCTTCTCTATCTCTTGGTGGCATTGGTCCAACATTGTTCGACACTGGCGCATTCGATATCTTCGACCTTCTAACAGATAAGATCTTCCTAGCTGTTGGCGGTATGTTGGTATGTATCTTCGCTGGTTGGAGACTAAACCGCGCTGACCTAGAAAAAGAAATCACTAACGATGGTGAAGTATCTTTCCCACTATTCGGCCTGTGGTACAGCCTAGTTAAATACGTAATCCCTGTAGCAATCGCAATTGTTGCATTCATGGGGGTATCTTCTGGCTTCGATAGCGGTAAAGGAGCAATTATGCTTCTAGGCCTAGGTATCATTGCTGGTTCAGCGGTTATTTCTAAGAAGTTTTAATTAACTTAAATTAGAAAGTAAAACACTAAAAACGAGAGCTTATTAGCTCTCGTTTTTTATGGATGCTATTCCACTTAGTCTTAGGGAAAATACAAATACCTCTCTTTCACTCCTTGTTATTATTCTTAATATTTAACAACTATCTTATAAAACTAACTACTAAATAGTGACTTTCGTTTACTCCTTGAACAGGTGTCTACCTTGTCAAAAAATAATGGTCTAACTCTGTATATATGTGTGGATTAATAGATAACTTGGACTATATTATCAAATCAGTAAGTTATTGTTATTTTGCATAATAATGGAGTATATATGCAGTGGTCTGTTGGTAAGAAGTTGTATGCTGGTTTCTTAAGTATTTTGGCCTTGGCCTTTATCATGGTGACTATAATCTGGTTTGAAGTGATTGCGTCACATAAGGTTGCGAGTGAAATCCGCGATGATGATATCCCCGGTGTTGAGCTTTACCTCGTTCTAATTGATGAGGCCGGCGACGTGTATCGCGATGCGTTAAAAACGGTTAGCGGAGATTCAAATGCTCTGAGTGATTATCGCGATAATAAAAATGAGTTTGATGCAGCTTTGAATGCGATCATGAATCTGGAGCAAAGTAATGCGAAAGACTCGAATCGTCTGCGTGAAATAAAAAATCACATGAGTACTTTTACCCAACAATTTGAATCTCAAATTGTTCCTCATCTAAGTGGTTCAGTTGGCAGTTCTGAAATGTTTCAAACCCTCGACAGTATTAATGAGCAGTCATTAATTAAGTTAGAAGCGCTTCTTGATACCGCTTCTTCGGATGAAGGAACGGAAGCTGAAGCTGCACTGAATAGTTTAAATGACTCTTTCACTATGATTGAGAATACTATTCTTATTCTGAGTTTAATATTATTTGTTGTCGCATTAACAATTGCGTATTTTTTGTCTAAATCAATTACGTCACGTCTAACGATATTGGATTCTGTCGCTCAACGTGTCGCTAGCGGTGATTTAACCGCTGCAGCAATAAAAGATGATTCAGGAGACGAACTGGCTAACCTGGCGACTTCCGTTAATAGCATGCAAAGTTCGCTGGTCAGTTTATTGAGTTCTATTACGTCAGTGAGTCATGAGGTGAAACTTGTGACGACTGAACTTTCAAATGAAAGTAACAATATTGTTCAAGGTGCATCTCAGCAAGCGGACAAAGCTAATCTCATTGCGACAGCTGCGGAAGAGCTGAGCTTAACCATTGCCGAAGTTGCCCAACAAGGTAACTCTACTTACGAAGTTGCTCGTCAATCTGAGAGTTCAGCAGAAGTAGGGCGCCAAGTTATCAATGAAATGGTCGCAAGTATTCAGCAAGTGTCTCAGCAAATGGGGGATATGTCGGTTCAAATGAACCAGTTAGGTTCTCATGGTGAACAAATTGGTAGCGTAATTAAAGTCATTGAAGACATTGCAGAACAAACCAATTTACTTGCACTTAATGCCGCGATTGAAGCAGCGCGAGCGGGTGAATTTGGTCGTGGTTTTGCCGTAGTAGCTGATGAAGTTCGTGCACTCGCTGAAAGAACAACTAAAGCAACACGTGAGGTTTCAGGTATTATTCAGGCGATCCAATCTGGAACGTTAGAAGCAGTGAATTTCACCGACGAAAACTGTCGCTTAGTAGATATTGGTGTAAGCCAAAGCTCTGGAGCAGTAAATGCCTTGGAAGAGATCGTAGAAGGGGCATCGAATGTCCAAAATATGATCAACTCAATTGCAACCGCAGCTGAAGAACAAACCGCAGTAACGAAAGAGATCGCAACGGATATTACAGCCATCAGTGATATTTCGGAACAGTCGCTACAACAAGCAACTTCAAGCTCACAAAACGTAGCATCGCTTAATAATAAAGTTGGTGAACTAGAAGGGCTCATCGGTAAGTTTAAGCTAAGTTAATAGTCTGGTTAGTTACTTAACTGAGTGACTACAAACTTGGCACCTGTTACATCTTAATCAAAGGCTGGCTTCCTTTAAAAGAAGCGTTATACTCTTGCTTCAAATAGGAGCCAGCCTTCAATGTTCGACATTCTTTATACCCATTCCGATTTTCTCATCATCAATAAACATCCTGGTGTCAGCGTCCATAAAGATGACGGCGATACTATGTTGTTGCAAGAAGTAGCTAAGGCAACAGGCGACAGCAAGTTGTACTTGATTCATCGCTTAGACAAAATGACTTCAGGCATCCTCATCCTAGGGCGCAATTCTAAGGCTGCAAGTGAGCTTTCACAGTTGTTTGCTAATCGTACTGTTGAAAAATACTACTTGGCGATTGGCAGTAAAAAGCCAAAGAAGAAACAAGGGCTGATTAGTGGTGATATGGAGCGTTCTCGTCGCTCTAGTTGGAAGTTGTTGAATAGCAATAATAACCCCGCAGTGACTCAATTTATGTCATTGGCGAGTGAACCTGGTGAGCGTTTACTACTGTGTAAACCATATACTGGTCGCAC
>NZ_JAKJSW010000045.1:0-26904 GCF_050337375.1 Vibrio makurazakiensis
GTATTTGGAGCGATACATCGGGTTCGAACCGATGACCTCAACCTTGGCAAGGTTGCGCTCTACCAACTGAGCTAGTATCGCATTAGTTATTCGCCTGAGCGCTTAACTGTAATGTGGTTGCGGGAGCCGGATTTGAACCGACGACCTTCGGGTTATGAGCCCGACGAGCTACCAAACTGCTCCATCCCGCGTCCGRATGCATTGTTTRAGACAATGARACTGTTCTCTAACCGAGAAGTATTTGGAGCGATACATCGGGTTCGAACCGATGACCTCAACCTTGGCAAGGTTGCGCTCTACCAACTGAGCTAGTATCGCATTAGTTATTCGCCTGAGCGCTTAACTGTAATGTGGTTGCGGGAGCCGGATTTGAACCGACGACCTTCGGGTTATGAGCCCGACGAGCTACCAAACTGCTCCATCCCGCGTCCGGATGCATTGTTTAAGACAATGAAACTAAACCATTTTCATTCTGAGTACTTTCTCTAGGAGATGACTTCTAAGAACTGAATTTGGAGCGATACATCGGGTTCGAACCGATGACCTCAACCTTGGCAAGGTTGCGCTCTACCAACTGAGCTAGTATCGCATTAGTTAATCGCCTGAGCGCTTAACTGTAATGTGGTTGCGGGAGCCGGATTTGAACCGACGACCTTCGGGTTATGAGCCCGACGAGCTACCAAACTGCTCCATCCCGCGTCCGGATGCATTGTTTGAGACAATGAGACTGCTCTCTAAAACAGAGAAAATTTGGAGCGATACATCGGGTTCGAACCGATGACCTCAACCTTGGCAAGGTTGCGCTCTACCAACTGAGCTAGTATCGCATTCTGAAGCGTCTTTCGTCGTTCAGGGCTGCGAATTATAAGAGCATTTTTTTGTGATGCAAGTCCTTAATGCAAAATTACGCAAGTTTTTACTCAACTGCTGAAAAAGCACACAGATTTGCAAAAAAAATGACTCCTATGTCCCTGAAAAATTGGAAAAACGTGATCGATTGATCTAATTAGATGCTAATAACGGTTTTTCGGTAGTACTGAAGCTCAGCAATTGACTCGCGGATATCATCCAAGGCTAAATGCGTTCCTTGCTTGGTAAAACCATCTAGAACCTCAGGTTTCCAGCGACGAGTTAACTCTTTTAGAGTGCTTACGTCAATACAGCGGTAATGGAAATATTCATCCAATTTAGGCATATGCTTAACAAGAAAACGGCGATCTTGGCCTATGCTATTTCCACAAATCGGGGATTTACCTGCTGGCACCCATTTTTTCAAAAACTCAATGGTTTGCTCTACAGCTTCTTGCTCCGATATCGTGCTTTCTYTTACACGTTTAACTAGCCCACTTCCCGTATGAGTCGTTGTACACCACTCATCCATTTTATCCAGTTCAGAATCTGGTTGATGAATAGCTAACACAGGTCCTTCAGCCAATATATTAAGCTGGCTATCAGTGACGATAGACGCAATTTCAATAACTTTATGAGTTTCAGGATTTAGACCTGTCATCTCAAGATCAACCCAAATAAGGTTCTGATCACTAAAGGACATAAGGAGGTTGCCTATTTGTTTACGTGTAAAAGAGGTACTATACCCAAATAAGTATACACAGACTAGGTTTAGAGCGACTGAATACAGTGCTTTTAACAACACCTTGTTTGGGTTCCCAATCATCAGATTAGATGTGTTAAGTGAAAAATTGTGGCTAAAAAGAAAAAGTTAACCAAAGGTCAGGTGCGACGCGTACGTAGCAACCAAAACAAACGGCTCAAGAAAGAAGACTCAATCCAGTGGGATGAGAACATGCTGGGCGGAACTAAAAATGGTCTTGTTATCACTCGATTTGGTCAACATGCAGATATCGAAGATCTAGAAACCAATGAAGTTCACCGCTGTAACTTACGCCGTAGTATTGAAACATTAGTTTCGGGTGACAAAGTGATTTGGCGTGCGGGTCTAGAATCTATGGCTGGTATCTCTGGCGTTGTTGAGGCTGTAGAACCTCGAACTTCAATGCTAACACGCCCAGATTACTATGACGGTTTAAAACCTGTTGCGGCTAACGTTGACCAAATGGTTATCGTTTCGGCTGTACTACCTGAACTATCACTTAACATTATCGACCGCTATTTGATTGCCTCTGAAACGGTAAACATTGCGCCGCTTGTTGTACTCAACAAAGTTGACCTACTGACTGAAGAGCAAATTTCGGAATACCGTGAAACGCTAAAAGTATACGAAAAGATCGGCTACAAAGTGATGTTCGTGAGTAAGGAATCTGGCTACGGCATCAAAGAGTTGGAAGCGGAACTAAAAGATCGTATCAATATCTTTGTTGGTCAATCTGGCGTGGGTAAATCCAGCCTAGTTAACGCTCTAATGCCAACGCTAGATATTGAAGAAGGCGCAGTTTCTGAAAACTCAGGGCTAGGTCAGCATACTACGACCGCAGCTCGACTTTACCACTTCCCATCTGGCGGTGACCTTATCGATTCACCAGGAGTGCGAGAGTTTGGTCTTTGGCATTTAGAACCTGATGCCATTACGGAAGCATTTATTGAGTTCAAGCCTTTCCTTGGTGGCTGCAAATTCCGAGACTGTACGCACAATGACGATCCTGGCTGCCTACTGCGAGAAGCTGTTGAAGACGGCAGAATTAGTCGCTTACGTTTCACTAGCTACCATCGCATTATTGAAACAATGGCTGACAACAAAGATAACCGTCAGTATTCACGAAGTAAGAAAGCGGATCTCTAGTCGCGATTTTGTGAACAAATATGAGCATTTACTGACAACAGGCGCGAATTTAAGTAACATCTTGCGCCCAAAATCTTCATTAACTGATTTTCGTTGAAAAGCAATTTGCATCAAAAAATAAACAGCATTGGAATATTAATACAATGGATAAGATTAAAGTTGGATTGCAGTACTGGATCCCACAGCACGGACTGACTCGTTTAGTTGGTAAACTGGCTTCAGCAAAAGCAGGCGGTTTAACCACAGCAATTATTAACTGGTTTATTAAGCAGTACAAAGTGAACATGGATGAAGCTCTGCACAGCGATCCAAAGCACTTCAAAACCTTTAATGAATTTTTCGTACGTGAGCTAAAAGAAGGCATGCGCCCTATCACTGACGGTGGCTCTGTGATTGTTCACCCAGCTGATGCTCGCGTAAGCCAGTTTGGTCAAATTACTGATGGTCAGCTTATTCAAGCAAAAAACCATAATTACTCAGCACAAGAGTTGCTTGGTGGCGATGCTAACCTAGCTAAAGAGTTCAAAGACGGTGAGTTTGCAACGCTTTACTTGTCTCCAAGTGATTATCACCGAGTACACATGCCATGCGACGGCACACTTCGTCAGATGATCTACGTTCCTGGCGACCTTTTCTCTGTAAACCCACTAACGGCTGAAAATGTACCGAACCTATTCGCACGTAATGAGCGTGTGGTTTGTATCTTTGACACCGAGTTTGGCCCTATGGCACAGGTTCTTGTTGGTGCAACGATTGTCGGTAGTATTGAGCAAGTTTGGGCTGGCACTATTACCCCACCTCGCGGTAACTCTGTTTACAAGTGGGATTACCCAGCACAAGGTGATAAAGCAATCATCTTGAAAAAAGGCGAAGAAATGGGTCGCTTTAAGCTTGGTTCAACAGTGATCAACCTATTTGCTAAAGGCAGCATCAAATTCGATGAGACCATGGTTAATGGTGAGAAAACGGTTCTGGGTACTCCTTATGCTCACACATCTGTAAACGAAGAAACTGTTGTCTCGGATAAAACGGAAGCTGATGAAAGTGAAAACGCTCCAGAGCAAGCGGATACAGCTGATAAAGAATAAGCTTACATAAGATACCAGAGGCGAGTGATGCTCTTTTATTAAATAAAAGAGCATCACTCGCCTTTTCTTTTGCCATCAACTCAAGGTTCACCCTCTCTAAATTGACCAAAAACAAAACTGATGCCGAAATCTTCAACAACTTTTTGATTTTACAATCCCCCTCTAAGTACAAAGAATCAAGATAACTTACTCTATTCGCAGATATTTTTAGATGAGGTCTGCGCATCATGCCTAAGTTGAATATCAGCATTTTAATTAAACTGCTGATCTGTTTTGCCATTCCCCTAGGTGTGCTCTTCATGCCGATAGATTCAATTCCAATTGACGACCTCACCTTAATTCAACACCGATTACTAGCGATATTCCTACTAGCTGCGCTGCTTTGGGTTCTTGAGCCCGTTCCAGTCTTCGCAACCTCAATCTTGATCATCGCACTTGAGTTGGTAATGATTTCCGACAAAGGCCTGCACTTATTTAGATACCCACCAGCAGGACATGACCTCGGTGAGTTGATCAAATATACCGATATTTTCGGGGCATTCTCCTCGCCAATCATTATTCTTTTTATGGGTGGCTTCGCCCTTGCTATCTCAGCATCAAAGTATGAATTAGATAACAACTTAGCTCGTGTACTACTCAAACCGTTCGGTACAGAACCGCGCTTCATTATGCTTGGCTTAATGCTGATCACGGCTGTGTTCTCGATGTTTATGTCTAATACCGCTACCACCGTAATGATGCTTGCACTGCTAGGTCCGATCGTAGCCTCTGCCCCAAAAGGCGACATGGGGATTAAAGCGCTGGTGTTATGTATTCCAATTGCGGCCAATACCGGTGGTATCGCGACACCAATAGGCACACCACCCAATGCGATCGCACTACAATACCTTACGGGTGAAAACAGTATCGACTTCCTAAGCTGGATGATGATGGGCTTACCCTTTGTCATCATCCAACTGACTATTGCTTGGTTTCTTCTACAAAAACTGTTCCCTTCCAAGCAAAGAAACATGGTGCTTAAACTCGATGGGCAGTTTAGAAAGAGTTGGCGGGCAATAGTCGTTTACGTCACCTTCTCAGCAACGATTTTATTGTGGATGACGACCAAACTGCACGGCATGAACACCTATGTGGTCTCTATCATTCCTCTCGCCGTATTTACCTTAACGGGCATCATGGGTAAGAAAGAGCTCAAGCTGATTAACTGGGATGTATTGTGGTTAGTCGCCGGTGGTATCGCGATTGGGATTGGCTTAGATAAAACAGGATTGGCCGCAGCACTCGCACATGCTATTGACTATGAATCGCTATCACCTACTGCTGTGGTGCTAACGCTATCAGTTGTTTGTTGGTTAATGGCAAACTTTATGTCCAATACCGCAACCGCTAACTTATTAATGCCAATTGCAGCTGCTATTGGGGCGTCAATGGAAAGTCTTGTTGCTATTGGCGGCCTACAAGGCTTACTGGTTGTAGTAGCTTTCTCGGCTTCACTTGGCATGATCTTACCTGTATCTACACCACCCAACTCACTGGCTTATTCAACCGGGCTTATTGAAAGTAAAGATATGGCTAAGATGGGTATCATCTTGGGAATTGTCGGGCTACTGATGGTGTACCTTGCTCTGTTTATCATTACCTAGCCTCTGATGTTTCCTTTCCAGATAGTAAACACGCCTTTGCTATCTGGAAGGTTTAGTGCATATTGAATCCCCCACTTTAATTTCTAACACGGACGTATATTTCAATGGGATTCGAATGGCTGGCACTCGCCGCCGCTTTTCTTTGGGCAATTGCGAGCCTGATGTCAGTAAAGCCCGCTCAACACTTAGGTTCTTTCGCTTATAGTCGCTGGAGAATGGGCTGTACCGCGGTCATCTTATCGAGCATGTCTTGGTTTACTGGCGGCTGGGCGAGTGTCGAAGCTGACCTAGTCACCCCCATGATGCTGTCTGGCCTAATTGGTATCTTCATTGGTGATACAGCCCTATTTGCCTGTTTGAATCGCATGGGGCCACGCCAAGCGGGTTTGCTATTCTCTTGTCACGCCGTATTCTCGGCGATTCTCGGTTACTTCCTGTTTAGCGAAAGCATGACCTCGGTAGAACTGATTGGCTCTGCATTGGTGTTTAGCGGCGTGTTAACCGCGATATTCTTTGGTCGTCGAGGACAAGCGAACAATCAACTCGAAACCATTAAGGGCACAGTGTGGATTGGCGTTGCTCTTGGAATCACCGCGGCGATTTGCCAAGCATTGGGCGGTATTATAGCCAAACCCGTGATGCAGACCAGTATCGACCCAATTGCCGCTTCAGCAATTCGAATGATCACCGCCTTTGTGGCTCATTCACTGTTTCGTTTAACAGGCGCCAAGCTATCACGCGCACTAAACCCAATGAATAAACAGATATTCGCGATTACCGCGGTTAACGGCTTTTTAGCTATGGCGGTGGGAATGACGCTGATCTTGTATGCGCTGCAAGAAGGGAATGTCGGCATGGTCGCGCTGTTATCTTCAACTACGCCAATCATGTTGTTACCCATATTATGGCTTTATACCAAGAAAAGGCCGAATGCTTACGCTTGGATCGGTGCCATTGTTGCTGTAGTTGGTACTGGTATTCTGGTCAGCTAGAGAAGCGGACTGGAAGCTGAGAGTTAATAGTTAATGACTATTAACTCTCATCAAAACAGAAAGTTAAGAACGCGGGAAAGGAAAAGCCGTCACGTCATCGATGTGATCGTAACCCAAAGCCAGCATAATCAACCTGTCGATACCCAGTGCAACACCAGCACAATCTGGTAAGCCCGCTTTTAATGCCTCAATCAAGTGATGATCAATCGGTTCAGGCGATAATCCCATTTCAATGCGTTTGGCATTGTCATCTTCAAAACGCTGAAGCTGTTCTTGTGGTTTATCTAATTCATGGAAGCCGTTTGCTAGCTCGATACCTTTGAAGTACACCTCAAAGCGATCCGCCACTCGCGAATCATTCGGGTTAATCTTGGCTAGTGCGGCTTGTGATGCCGGAAAGTCATAAACAAACGCAGGTACTTTTTGGCCTATTTTCGCTTCAACACCAATACTAAACAGTAACTGCAATAAGGTATCGCGGTCCTCTTCTGGTTCAGCAATATCACTTAATCCAAGAGTTGCCGCCGCTTGTTTTAATGTTGCCATAGAGTCTTCTAATGGACACACACCCAGCACATCAATGAATGCTTGTTGGTAAGTCATTCGCTCCGCAACACCTGACTTTAAAACCTGTTGCAGTAACAGATCCATTTCATTCATCAAGTCATGATGGTCAAAACCGACTCTATACCACTCCAGCATAGTGAATTCAGGGTTATGGTAACGACCATTTTCTTCATTACGGAAAGACTTACAAATCTGGTAAATACAGCCACTTCCTGCCGCCAGCAAGCGCTTCATATGGAATTCGGGGCTAGTTATAAAGAATAGTGGCTGGCCTTGCGCATACCCCGGGCCTACGAATTCAGTTTTAAAGGTATGTAGATGCACATCCGTCACAGTGGCGTGACTCATTGCAGGTGTATCCACCTCCATCACGTCTCGAACTGCAAAAAACTGTCGGATTTGGTTAAGGATATCAGCACGTTGCTTTAGCTGTTCGATTGTTGCGGCAGGCTGCCATGTAGAGTGCATTACTAGATTCCATCTCACTGAATTACTAAAAAGGAAATTACCACCTTTCACCTCATTTGTAAGCCGCTATCTTCACCGAGAAGTAGTGTGAGAATGACGTACTACAATACAATTTCTGTTATTACTCACTTTTGAATATTGATAACAAAAATCAAACTCAACAAGCCATTAACACTTACTATTTCGCTAGTATTTATGACTTATTGATTGCCGTGATTGCAGTCACATAACCTATATTTTTTATGCCTCCATATGCATTACCGGAGCAAAAACCCAAATACATCAATTTTTCAAACCTTCCCCTCACCTACACTAGGCCTACCACTTAAGGCTTATATCAATTTGACGAGCCTTTGATAATAACAAGCGGAATACTCCGCATCACACTGGAGGATAACTGTGAAGACAATTACCACAGATATCGCAGTCATCGGCGCAGGCGGCGCTGGTCTTCGTACTGCAATTGCAGCAGCTGAAGCTAATCCTGAATTGGAAGTAGCACTGATTTCTAAAGTTTACCCAATGCGTTCGCACACGGTAGCAGCAGAAGGCGGTTCAGCAGCGGTAGTCAAGGACGAAGATAGCTTAGATAACCACTTCAATGATACCGTTGGCGGTGGCGACTGGCTATGTGAACAGGATGTTGTTGAATACTTTGTCGAAAACGCGACTCGCGAAATGATCCAAATGGAGCAATGGGGCTGCCCATGGAGTCGCAAAGAAAACGGTGAAGTAAACGTACGCCGATTCGGCGGTATGAAAGTAGAGAGAACGTGGTTCGCAGCGGATAAAACCGGCTTCCACATGCTTCATACTCTGTTCCAGACTTCGATGAAGTACGACCAAATCAAACGGTTTGATGAGTACTTTGTGGTGGATTTGATCGTTGAAGAAGGTGAAGTACAAGGCCTTATCGCGATTCACATGTCTGAAGGTGAACTTGTTACTATTAAAGCGAAATCAGTTGTTCTAGCAACTGGTGGGGCAGGTCGTGTTTACCACTGCAATACCAACGGCGGTATCGTAACTGGCGACGGTATGGCAATGGCTTATCGCCACGGCGTACCACTGCGTGATATGGAGTTCGTTCAATACCACCCAACAGGCCTTCCAGGTACTGGTATCTTGATGACCGAAGGTTGTCGTGGTGAAGGCGGTATCATCGTCAACAAGAACGGCTACCGTTACCTACAAGATTACGGCATGGGCCCTGAAACTCCTGTGGGCGAGCCGAAAAACAAATACATGGAACTGGGTCCACGTGACAAAGTTTCTCAAGCATTCTGGCACGAGCAGCAGAAAGGCAACACCATCAAGCACCCGCTTGGTGATGTAGTACACCTTGACCTTCGCCACCTTGGTGAAGAGTACCTGCAAGAACGTCTACCGTTTATATGTGAGCTTGCAAAAGCGTACGTGAACGTTGACCCAGCTAAAGAGCCAATCCCAATTCGCCCGACCGTTCACTACACCATGGGTGGTATTGAAACGAACGGTACCTGTGAAACTCGCATCAAAGGTCTATTTGCAGTTGGTGAATGTGCGTCTGTTGGCCTGCATGGTGCAAACCGCCTAGGTTCTAACTCTCTGGCTGAGTTCGTTGTGTTTGGTCGCGTAGCGGGTGAACAAGCGGTGAAACGCGCTGCTGAATTCAAAGGCTGGAATGAAGACGCTATCGCTAAGCAAATTAAAGCGGTTGAAGATCGTATCGCAGGCATCTTGGCTCAAGAAGGCGATGAGAACTGGGCTGACATCCGTACTGAAATGGGTCACACCATGGAAGCGGGTTGTGGCATCTACCGCCAAGAAGACTTGATGCAAGAAACCATCAACAAGATCACAGAACTGAAAGCGCGCTACAAGAAGATCAGCATTAAAGACAAAGGCAAAGTGTTCAACACTGACCTACTTTACGCTATCGAAGTGGGTTACGGACTAGAAGTTGCTGAAGCAATGGTTCACTCAGCAATCCTTCGTACTGAGTCTCGTGGCGCTCACCAGCGTCTAGACGACAACTGCACAGAGCGTGATGACGTGAACTTCCTGAAACACTCTCTATCGTTCTACAACGAAGATGCAGCACCAACTATCGACTACAGCGGCGTAAAAATCACCAAATCTCAACCGAAAGCTCGTCTATATGGTGAAGCAGCAGAGAAAGCGGCGGCGGCTGAAAAAGCTGCAGAAGCGACTGCTAAGAAAGATGAGAAGCGCGAAGAGGAGCAAGCATAATGTCAGCGAATCGAATCCAAAAAATTGAAATTCTGCGTTATGACCCTGAGCACGATGCAGAACCTCACTTTCAAACCTTCGAAGTTCCGTTTGATGAAACCATGTCAGTACTTGATGCGATAGGTTACATCAAAGATAACCTAGACAAAGACCTGTCTTACCGCTGGTCTTGTCGTATGGCGATTTGTGGGTCTTGCGGCATCATGGTTGATGGCGTGCCAAAACTAGCATGTAAGAGCTTTTTACGTGATTATCCAAACGGCTTCAAAATTGAGCCTTTGGCTAACTTCCCAATAGAGAAAGATTTGATTGTAGACATGACGCCGTTCATCGAGCGCCTTGAAGCGATCAAGCCTTACATCATTGGTAACGATCGTAAACCAGAAGACGGCACTAACATTCAAACCCCAGAGCAAATGGCGAAGTACAAGCAATTCGCTGGTTGTATCAACTGTGGTTTGTGTTACGCAGCATGTCCTCAATTCGGTTTGAACCCTGAGTTCATTGGCCCAGCAGCATTAACTCTGGCTCATCGTTACAACCTAGACAGCCGCGACAATGGTAAAGCTGAGCGAATGAAGCTTATCAACGGTGAAAACGGCGCTTGGGGCTGTACGTTCGTGGGTTACTGTTCTGAAGTTTGTCCGAAGAAAGTCGACCCTGCCGGAGCGGTAAACCAGGGTAAAGTTGAGTCTTCAATGGACTTCGTTATCTCGATGTTCAAGCCGGACGGCACTTCAGTTAACAAGAACCAAGCTAAAACAGCAGAGGAGGCATAAGATGAGCAATCGTAAACCTTATGTTCGTGAGATGAAGAGAACGTGGTGGAGCAACCATCCGTTCTACCGTTTCTACATGCTACGTGAAGCAACTGTACTGCCTTTGATTCTGTTCACCGTGTTCCTAACCTTCGGTTTGGGTGCGCTAGTGAAAGGCCCAGAAGCGTGGGAAGGTTGGTTGAGCTTTATGGCTAACCCTATCGTTGTTGGTATTAATATCGTGGCACTGCTAGGCAGCTTAATGCACGCTCAAACCTTTTTCAGCATGATGCCTCAGGTAATGCCAATCCGCCTTAAAGGTAAACTGGTTGATAAAAGAATCATCGTACTCACTCAGTGGGCTGCGGTGGCCTTTATTTCTTTAATCGTTCTTATGGTGGTGTAAGGAGCTTTCGTTATGAACACAAACTACAAAGTGAAGCCTGTTAACCACAATCCACAACGCTCTGATGAGCCGATTTGGTGGGGCCTGTTTGGCGCCGGTGGTACTTGGTTTGCGATGATTACACCAATTACGATTCTAGTACTGGGTATCTTGGCTCCGATGGGGGTTATCGATGCAGAAGCGATGAGCTACGAACGTGTTTCTGAATTTGCCACCAGCATTATCGGTGCGCTATTCATCATTGGTACGCTAGCACTGCCAATGTGGCACGCAATGCACCGTCTTCATCACGGCATGCACGACCTGAAATTCCATGTCGGCGTTGCTGGTAAAGTTGGCTGTTACTTCTTTGCAGGGCTGATTAGCGCACTTTCAGTTATCTTCATCTTTATGATTTAAAGATTTCTGTCAAAGAAACTAAATATCAAGGGCTCCGTATGGAGTCTTTGTTGCTTCTAGATCCTACCAAAAATAAAAAAGGCCACCGAAGTGACCTTTCTTTCGAGCAACTCAGCTTTTCAAAAAGCTTGATTGCTAGAGATAACCTAAGAGATTACTTTACACGACCAACGTATTCGCCAGTACGAGTATCAACTTTCACTACTTCACCGATAGCGATGAATAGAGGTACACGAACTACTGCGCCTGTTGAAAGAGTCGCTGGTTTACCACCAGTACCCTGTGTATCGCCTTTTAGGCCAGGATCAGTTTCAGTTACTTCGATCTCAACAAAGTTTGGCGGAGTAACAGTGATAGGGTTATCATTCCACAACGTTAGAGTACAAACGTCATTTTCAACTAACCATTTTGCTGAGTCAGCGACTGCTTTTACGTCAGCTGCAATTTGCTCAAATGTTTCGTTGTTCATGAAGTGGTAGAATTCGCCATCGTTGTATAGGTAACCTAATTCAACGTCAACAACATCTGCAAGCTCAAAGCTTTCGCCTGATTTGAATGTTTTTTCTAACACTTTGCCTGACAGCAGTTTACGAAGTTTTACACGGTTAAACGCTTGGCCTTTACCTGGCTTAACGTATTCATTATCGATAATTGAGCAAGGCTCGTTATCTAACATGAACTTTAAACCGCCTTTGAATTCATTGGTGCTTACTGACGCCATGATTTTCTCTTCCACATCTTTGAGTTAATTTCAATGCCGCATATCATAACCCGAAAAGTCGAATCTGTTGAGCAAAACTGGCTCAAACAACTATCGAATGCGATCTCTGACCCGAGAAAACTACTCGAAGCCTTAGATATCGAGGCTTCCAATTGGGAAAATGGTTTTGCGGCTCGTGAACTGTTTTCACTGCGAGTACCTCAGAGTTTTGTTGACCGCATGGAAAAAGGCAACCCACAGGATCCTTTACTACGCCAAGTACTGCCGCTAAGTGAAGAGTTTGAAGTTCATGCTGGTTACTCTGCCGATCCACTGGAAGAGCAAGACAACCCGATCCCAGGACTACTGCATAAGTACCAAAATCGAGCTTTGATGATTGTAAAAGGCGGTTGCGCGGTAAATTGTCGCTACTGCTTCCGTCGTCATTTCCCTTATCAAGATAACAAGGGCTCAAAGTCTGTGTGGCAAACCAGTCTAGACTATGTTGCCCAGCACCCAGAGATCAACGAAGTGATCCTATCGGGCGGCGATCCGCTAATGGCAAAAGACACAGAGATAGAATGGTTGGTCCGCGCTATCGAAGCCATCCCACATATCAATACGATCAGGATCCACAGCAGACTACCCGTTGTTATTCCCGCTAGGATCACCAACGAATTATGTCACGCCTTAAGCAATACGCGTCTAAATGTTGTTTTCGTTAGCCATATTAATCACGCTAATGAAATCGATAATGAGCTCAAGCAATCACTGCAAAAATTGAGACAGAGTGGCATCACACTGCTAAACCAGGGGGTTATGCTGAAAGGGGTAAACGACAATGTTAACTCTTTGAAAGAATTGAGTGAAAGCCTGTTCGACGCAGGTGTTCTACCCTACTATATGCACGTACTCGATAAGGTCCAAGGCGCTGCACATTTTTACATTTCCGATCAAGAAGCCAAGCAACTTTTCAAAGAACTGATAGAGCAGGTGTCCGGCTATTTGGTGCCTAAATTAACACGTGAAATAGGTGGAAAAGCCAGTAAGACACCACTGGATTTGCATTTAGAATAATAAGAAAAACATGAATCCAACCACAACGAAAGCGATGGCAAAAAACACAGGCTTCACATTAATTGAATTTGTCATCGTCATCGTACTCCTCGCAATTTTGTCCGCTACTGCATACTCAAAATTTGTAAACCTACAGACCAACTCTAGGATTGCTGCACTCAACGGTTTGAGGGGAGGAATGGTCAGCGCAAGCCATATGCTTCATGGAAAATCGGCGAGCTTAGGTCTTGAAAGGCTCGCAAGCAGTACGGTAACCATTGAAGGCGACAATATCGAAGTCGCTTACGGTTACCCTATCGCACAAAACAGTGAATCATGGGCTTTACTGCTTGAAACCACTACATCAGATGCTATCTGGGGAAATGATAATACTGACTGGTACTTCTCTAATTCTGCCGATGATGGCACCATCATTTATGCCCCTGAAAGTCGTAGATTGGAATCAGACAACTGTTACATTGAATATACAGAGGCTACATCAACCGCGCTGCCAAGTTTCATTATCACCAACACAGGCTGCTAGTCCCCATCAGCCAAAGCGCCAGCATCGTGACAAATAACATCAATGGTCACGATAACAATAATTCGTTCGCCTTCATTAAAATCAGTACGCATACTCCACACTTTAGGAGATGCCAAACATGCCAATTGAACCCTACTTTAACCTAGCGCCCTTTAGCTGGCCTGCTCTTGTTGTCTGTACATTGAATGGCATTTTTATTGGTGTAGAAAGGCAAACTCGCGGTAAACCAGTAGGAATTCGAACTTCTATATTGATCATCGCCGGTACCTACCTCTTCATGACAATGGCGATTAGCCTGTCACCAAATACACTCGATCAAGCAAGAGTTCTCGGACAGATCATTACTGGCGTTGGTTTTCTTGGAGCAGGTGTCATGATGACGTTAGATGGGAAAATTCATGGTGTGACGTCAGCTGCTATCATCTGGCTATTAGCGGCTTTAGGGATGATGATTGGCCTAGGGCACTTAAGTCAGTCGGTCATTATTACCCTTCTGACATTAATGATTCTGCTAGGCGTTGACCGAGTCGAAAACAGTTTTCAAGGGCTACGCCGCGGCGTTCATAAGAAATGGAAGCTAAAAGCAGAGCATCATCAAAAACACTAACCTATCCTAAGAAACAACAAGCAGGCGTAATTAGCCTGCTTGCTTAAACCTTGTGTTAACTAGCATGAACAGCTATTGAGACTCTATTTTTCCCAGCAACTTTTGCCTGATAAAGCTGCTTGTCTGAGGCTCTAATACTTTGGTTTTTCCATAAGTGATAAAGGCTATCAAAGCGGTACAGCGAATAGAGTGTGGCTCCACCCGATACCGATACACTAATGCGGTCACCACTGTCACTGCGATAACTTTGCAGGCTAATATCATTCTGCACTCGTTCAAAAATGGACGTCAGTAACTCTGAAGACTCCCCCATAATGGCAACCACAAACTCTTCACCACCAAAACGAGCAACGATATCCTGGCTACGTACACTACTGGTGATCAAGTTCGCTACATGGCAAATCACTTCATCACCCACAGCGTGACCGTACTGATCATTCACTTTCTTGAAGTCATCAATATCGAAGACGCCAATGCCAACTATCGGCTGTTCACTTTGAGCAAATAATTGCTCTTCAAAGCCACGGCGGTTTAGTAACCCCGTCATTGAATCGCGCATGGCCAACTGTCTTAAACGTATATGCTCTTGCTGAGAATAGTAACGCCACAACGCGATTATCCCGCACAGATAAACGGTCAGTAAAATCATTAGCTGCATTCGGTCATTCTTAATAATATGTAGAATGTGCACCCTCTTTGGTTCATCCACATTAAAGTACAAACCTGTGTTCAAGCCATCAAGCACCATTGGGTGCGAGAACGTGTACGCCATAAACCCAAACTTATTAGCCGAAGGGCTAGATTCAATACGATAGTAAGTGTTTTGGTCATCAACTAAATCACTCACATAACCATCAACACCTAACACTCCCTTAAAATCACCATCAACATAGATACCTTTGGTTAAGGTGACGACTCGCTTCCCTGTCAGGTAATCGCTGTACTCCCCCGTATAAACCACTTGGTCAGCACGTTGCGTCAACCCATAACGAACCGTATTGATCCAATAAGGACGATTAGTCACGACCGAGTCAAACGTATCGCCATGAATGTTCTGAGCGAAATCTGATGGGGAGGAAATAATGAATTTATCCTTCGAGATAAAATAAATAGCCGAAATGGTGTCTATCGTATTCGAGAAGTAAGCCATTGAAGGGGCGATGAAAAGACGCTTGTTCGCTTCATGATTCAACCCATGTTGTGGATCGCACATTTCACTAGGGCCAGAGAACATAAAATCAAACCGTGCTTCATCTTGTTCTTCATTAACAAAGTAACAAGTTGAGCCATCTTGTTTTAATGCGTGTGAAAATGCGTAGGTGTCATTATGCAACGGATACAAAGCTGTAATGTTGTATTCCAATGCATTAATAATTTGTGTTAAGTCACTAAGTGACTGGCTTGCATACTGATTTTCAGACCAATATTCACTTTCTGACTCTTCGGCGGAATCTACCAAAAGTAAGCTCAGAAATAAGAGGAAAATAACGCTAAGTCCCAATAGCGCCTTTTTAAAACTCACGGTATTGCTTTTTATCACAACAATATCACTAACGGGGAACATGGCCGCACATTGTACCAGAACTCACTTTATGGTCTAGCGTATCGTTACTTAATGTGATGTCAGTTGCTTATTTATCTCTGTGAGGTGGGGACTCTAATATATAAAAAGAAACTCAGGACCAAATAGCCCTGAGTTTCTATAAATCTATAGACTTACTAAGCGTAAATTACTTCGCAAAGTTAACAATAGGGAAGCAAGGGAAGAAACCGTTGTCCGCACAGTTAATTAGACCAATCTGAACACCTTCAATTTTAGCTGTTTTATTGAAGATACCGACTTGTACAGTAGACTCAGTTGAGAAGTTTGCAGCACCCACATCAACCATAGTGTCGCCTTCAGAGTAGTTCACGAAGCTCACGTTTGCACCTTGAACATCATTAGTAATGTTTACAGCACCTAGGTTTACACCTGTTGTTTTACCTGTATTCCAGTTAAAAAAGCCTAGTGATGCACCTGTCATTTCTTGGTTTACTTTTGAAGCACCAAAAATACCAAGGTTAACACCCGTCGTAYGTTGTGTTTCAGACATACCTACAATCGCAAGGTCAAGGCCGGAAACTTCATCAACCTGACCATGAAGAGCCGCTACACGAACACCAGACACTTTACTCTCTGATGGTGCGTTGAAGTCGTTAATTGATGAGAACATAACGGGTGCACTTGCAAGAACGGCTGGTGATGCAATTGCAGCTGTTACTGCTAGAACTGAAATTAGTTTTTTCATTGGGGAGTCTCCACTGACTTAAGATTGTGGGTGTTAGCCATTAATGTTGACTAATCACTCACTTATATATTTCCTTCATAAACCCACTATCCATACTTTGAGTACGTAATAGCTGTCATTTGACTATAAGGTCAAAGGTTTTAAAGCGCAACTTGTGGAGTATACTTAACTATAAATTCAGCGCGTTAGAGCAATGCAAAAATATGATTGATACTATTAAAAGCATAAAAAAACGGAGACCGAAGTCTCCGTTTTTTATTTAATCGCCTTTCTAAAAGAAAGAGGGTTACATCATACCGCCCATGCCACCCATACCGCCCATGCCACCCATATCAGGCATCGCAGGAGCAGAGTCTTGAGGCTTATCAGTTACCATAGCTTCTGTCGTGATCATAAGACCAGCAACTGATGCTGCGAACTGAAGTGCAGAACGTGTAACTTTCGTTGGATCTAGAATACCCATCGCGATCATATCGCCGTATTCGCCAGTAGCTGCGTTGTAACCGTAGTTACCTTCGCCAGCACGAACGTTGTTAGCAACAACAGACTCTTCATCACCAGCGTTCATTGTGATTTGACGGATAGGAGCTTCCATTGCGCGTAGTGCAACACGGATACCTACATTTTGCTCTTCGTTGTCACCTTCAAGGTTAGCAACTTTAGATGCAGCGCGGATAAGTGCAACACCACCACCAGCAACCACACCTTCTTCAACAGCAGCGCGAGTCGCGTGAAGTGCATCTTCTACGCGATCTTTTTTCTCTTTCATTTCAACTTCAGTCGCAGCACCAACTTTGATCACTGCAACGCCGCCAGCTAGCTTAGCTACGCGCTCTTGAAGTTTTTCTTTATCGTAGTCAGAAGTTGCGTCTTCGATCTGTTGACGAATTTGAGAAACACGACCCTGGATCATCACTTCTTCACCCGCACCATCGATAATAGTTGAGTTCTCTTTAGTGATAGTTACGCGCTTAGCTTGACCTAGGTCTTCTAGCGTTACTTTCTCAAGGTCTAGACCGATCTCTTCAGAAATCACAGTACCGCCAGTTAGGATAGCGATATCTTGTAGCATAGACTTACGACGGTCGCCGAAACCAGGAGCTTTAACAGCAGCCACTTTCACGATGCCACGCATGTTGTTCACAACTAGAGTTGCTAGTGCTTCGCCTTCTACATCTTCAGCGATGATTAGAAGTGGACGAGATGCTTTAGCAACAGCTTCTAGAGTCGGAAGAAGTTCACGGATGTTTGAAACTTTCTTGTCGATAAGAAGAATGAATGGGCTTTCTAGATCAACTGAACCTGCTTCTTGGTTGTTGATGAAGTAAGGCGATAGGTAACCACGGTCAAACTGCATACCTTCAACTACGTCTAGCTCATCTTGTAGAGCCTGACCTTCTTCAACAGTAATAACGCCATCACGACCTACTTTTTCCATTGCTTCAGCAATGATGTTACCTACTGTCGTGTCAGAGTTTGCAGAGATAGTACCTACTTGCGCGATAGCTTTAGTATCTGCACATGGAACAGAAAGGCCTTTTAGCTCTTCAACTGCAGCGATAACCGCTTTGTCGATACCGCGCTTAAGATCCATTGGGTTCATGCCAGCAGCAACGGCCTTTAGGCCTTCAGCGATAATAGCTTGAGCAAGAACTGTTGCAGTAGTTGTACCGTCGCCCGCCGCATCATTCGCTTGCGAAGCCACTTCTTTAACCATTTGTGCGCCCATGTTTTGGAACTTGTCTTCAAGCTCAATCTCACGTGCAACAGAAACACCATCTTTAGTGATTGTTGGTGCGCCAAATGATTTGTCTAGAACAACGTTACGGCCTTTAGGACCTAGCGTTACTTTTACTGCATCAGCCAGAATGTTTACACCTTCTAGCATTTTAATACGTGCGTCGTTACCAAATTTAACGTCTTTAGCAGCCATCTTAATTTCCTTTAAAATTCTTTATTCAGTCAGTTCGTATACTTGGCGCGGATTACTCAACGATCGCCATGATGTCATTTTCAGACATGATCAGAACTTCTTTGCCATCAATCTTTTCTGATTTAGTGCCGTAGCCTTCAGCAAAGATAACGCTATCGCCAACTTTAACGTCCAATGGTTGTACTGAACCATTTTCTAAGATGCGGCCTTTGCCAACAGCTAGAATAGTACCGCGAGTTGATTTTTCAGCGGCAGAACCAGTTAGAACGATGCCACCAGCAGATTTAGATTCAACTTCTTGGCGCTCAACGATAACTCGGTCGTGTAGAGGACGGATATTCATCGGTCGTATCTCCTGATAATTTCCATTTAATATGATAGTTGCCACGATTGGCATGAGGTTACTCAATATGTTGGGGACAAAGCGCTAGATCCCAAGGGGAAGCAGATGAAAAATGTGATTAATTTAACGAAAACCAAACCAAACGGAAGTGCTTAGTGCCTAGGAGTAAAGTGGGGCTTGATGTATCCTACGTTTTTGTACTTTCTGGTGACGATATGCAAGCTTTGTTAACCATGCAGCTAGACGTGTTATATGCGTGATAAACACGGGTTACTGACAGCACCTATCGCTGAAACTTTGCGTACGATGACGATACCGATGATCTTTGGTATGGTCGCGATCCTGATGTTCAACCTCGTTGACACTTTCTTCATTTCATTACTTGGTACTCAAGCTCTTGCTGCGATCAGCTTTACTTTCCCTGTTACCTTTGCCGTCAACTGCATCACCATGGGTATTGGTATGGGCATCTCAACCTGTATCGGTCGTTTATTAGGGCAAGGCAACTCCGAGAATGCTGCTCGTGTTACCAGTCATGGTCTATTGCTTGCCGTCGCTTTGGTCACCTTAGCTTCAACATTGGGTTTATACACAATCGAACCCTTGTTTGGGCTGCTTGGTGCTGAACCCGAATTGCTCCCGCTGATTAACCAATACATGCAAGTGTGGTATCTGACAATCCCTTTACTGGTTATTCCAATGGCCGGTAATAGTGCAATTCGTGCAACTGGCGATACCAAAACACCAGCTAAAATAATGATGCTCGCAGGGCTGATTAACGGCATCCTCGACCCTCTACTGATCTTTGGTATTGGGCCTTTCCCAGAGTTAGGTATTCAAGGCGCTGCTATTGCCAGTGCTTTCAGTTGGTTTGGTGCTTTATGTGGTTCTCTATTCGTTTTAGTTAAGCGCGAAAAATTATTAGCCTTGCCACGCTTTAACGAAGTCATGAATGATTGGCGAACGATTTTACGAATAGGGACCCCTGCCGCTCTATCCAATGCTATGAACCCTATCGCTGGTGCCATTATTATGATGATGCTAGCGAAACATGGTACTGAAGCGGTAGCTGCTTATGGGGCAGCGCAGCGTATTGAGTCCATACTGATCTTAGTTCTCATGTCGCTAACCTCGGTACTGACTCCTTTCATGGCACAAAACTTTGGCGCCAATAAGCCAGAGCGCAGTTTCCAAGGGCTATTCCTAAGTATGCGCTTCTCAATTATGTTTCAAGCGTTGATATTTTTGATGATGGTCCCATTGAGTATTCCGCTTGCAGCACTATTCTCTCAAGAAGAATCTGTACGTGATTTACTATGGCATTACTTACTCGTCGTGCCATTTAGTTACGGGTTTCAAGGCATTGTGATGATGCTAGTCAGTGGGCTGAACGCGATGCACAAACCCCTTAAAGCCTTTCAATGGAGTTTTATGCGATTGTTCGTATTTACCCTACCTTTTGCGTGGCTCGGTAGTTACTTCTACGATATTGAAGGGCTATTTATTGGTATTGCGCTAGGCAATATAACGGGTGGAGTTTTGGGGTATCTGTTTGCTTTATCCGAGAAGCGTAGAATGATTTTAACTAAGTAATCAAAAGAACTTAAACAGTAAGGTGCTTATCCTCTACGACATATAATGCATTCAAATAAAAAAACGGCCGCATCAAGGTGCGGCCGTTTTTTATTCTTAGCTTTGTATTCAAAGCAATGTTCGTTAATTACTTAACGATCACTTCACCCGACATTTCAGCTGGGATCTCAATACCAGATAGAGAAAGCATCGTTGGTGCAAGGTCAGACAGTTTACCACCCTCTTTGAACTCAACGTTTTTGCTGCCCACGTAGATAAGTGGAACTGGCAAGTTAGTGTGTGCAGTGTGGATACCGCCCGTTTCTGGGTTAACCATCATTTCCGCGTTACCGTGGTCAGCTGTGATAAGCAGTTGGCCATCCGCTTCCTTGATTGCTGCAACCACTTTGCCAAGACATTCGTCTAACGACTCTACGGCTTTAACCGCTGCATCGTAAACGCCAGTGTGGCCAACCATGTCACAGTTAGGGAAGTTACAAACGATCGCATCGTATTTGCCACCTTTGATTGCAGCTACTAGCTTTTCAGTTAGCTCTGGTGCGCTCATTTCAGGCTGCAGATCGTAAGTCGCGACTTTTGGAGAAGCTACAAGCTGACGCTCTTCGCCTTCAAACTCGTCTTCCTTACCACCGTTGAAGAAGAAAGTAACGTGTGCATACTTCTCTGTTTCAGAAATTCGTAGCTGCGTTTTGCCTTCTTTAGATAGCCATTCACCGTATGTGTTCTCTAGAGAAGCCGGTGGGAATGCACATAGAAGTGGGATGTCTGCTGCGTATTGAGTCAGCATCACAAAATCAATCGCTGGGAATACGTTACGCTCAAAGCCGTCGAAATCAGGCACGAATGCACGTGTGATTTCACGAGCACGGTCAGCACGGTAGTTCATGAAGATAACCGCATCGCCATCAACGATAGCTGCAGACTCTTCGCCTTCCGCTTTGATTTCAGTCGCTTTAACGAACTCATCGTTTTCATCACGAGCATAAGCCGCTTCTAGGCCAGCAACTGCTGTTTCGAATGTGAACTCTGCTTTTGCTTGAGTAAGAAGATCGTAAGACTCTTGAACGCGATCCCAGTTGTTATCTCGGTCCATTGCGTAGTAACGACCAATAAGCGAAGCAACACGGCCTTTACCTAGCTTAGCGAACAACGCTTGGAAGCGTGCTAGTGTGTTTTCTGCGCTACGTGGCGGTGTATCACGACCGTCTAGGAATGCGTGTAGGTAGATTTTCTCTGCGCCACGCTCTGCTGCCAGTTCAACAGCTGCGTAGATATGATCTTCATGCGAGTGAACACCACCTGGAGACATAAGGCCCATGATGTGCACTGCTTTATCAGCTTTAACAGCTTTATCGATAGCGTTAACTAGCGCTTCAGTTTGGCCAAATTCACCGTCAGCAATAGATTTAGTGATGCGAGTTAGATCTTGGTATACAACACGACCAGCACCAATATTGGTATGACCCACTTCTGAGTTACCCATCTGACCGTCTGGTAGACCTACATCTAAGCCAGAAGCTGAGATTAGCGTGTTAGGTTGGTTAGCAATAAGACCGTCTAATACTGGTGTCTTTGCGTTCGCGATAGCGTTGTCTTGGTTGTCTTCACGGTAACCGTAACCGTCAAGGATCACTAGAGCCATAGGCTTCTTAGCTGACATAGGACTGACCTCGTTCAATTCAAAATAAATCGGTATAAAAACAAATTAGCGTAATTTTAAATACCACATGAGACTTTTTAAAAATCAACACCTTATAATTCACTGTGTTACATCTGGTATTGCCAATTATGTGACACTAACTGTTTTAGTTAAATGTGACTCAAGTCTAAATCTTTTATTGACTAGAATCTAGCCCTTAAACTTGACTTGAATTAAGTAAGTTTACATCAGCTACACTACTGCTAGCTATGCAAAGCGTGACATGCTTCTCAATAAGGTCTAAGCCAATGAAAAATTGTTGTCAAAATACTAAAACAGCCCCAATGAGATGCTCAAAAGGGCTGTTGGTGTTTGGTGTTTCCTCACTAGGCTATACTCTTACGGTTTTTTCAACTGGAACTTCCCATTTTATACGCCTCATGAAAATCAAATATTGAAGAGCGATGCTTATCTGCATGAGCAAGAGTGGGAAGCGACTCGTAAGTCGTTAATACTACAAGTAGAGAAAGGGTGGAAGTGTAACTAAAGGCCCACTCCCCTATAGTGAGTGAATTCAGCAAGTTTTGATGCTCTCAGGCGCTGCGCTTCCCTGAGAGAACCAGTTCCAAGGGGATCCGTAAAAGTCCGTATCTTTGAGAGTAATACTTTTTTAGGGGGTTAGGAATACGATAGCGAAGTAGTAAATCCAGTTACGCTTTAGCAGGTATTTAAAATCGAACATATACCTCACCAGTTATGACTGTTTCTATGACACGAAATGGTCTTACAGCCCTTGTCACCTAGAGGCCTCTGGCTTGCAGAAACTAAATTAGCGTAATGTTACTATAGTCAAAAAAGACAGTGAATAAGCATAACGAGAACGCTGGCTAATATAACTTTCTTAACAAAAAAATTAGTTATCTAGACTCTATCCCCAGTCCCTTTTCCAGAAAGCGTCTGAAAAATATAACTAAAATATCGTTTGATACTCAATGACTGGATCATTTTTTGGTCCCACTCAGCCAGTCTTTTAGGCGTAGACATATCAATCTCATTAACCTGGGCTAGTCCTGTAATCCCAGGACGGACACGAAATACCCTTAGAGACTGACGCTCGTGAATTAATTCCTCTTGGTTAAAGAGGCAAGGCCTTGGACCAACTAAACTCATTTCACCTTTCAGAACATTCCATAATTGTGGTAGTTCATCCAATTTTGTCTTTCTTAAAAAAGAACCAAGCTTAGTGACAGAACTTGCGCCCACCAAATGTGTCGCCATAGATTTGGTTTCTACGGGCATCGTTCGGAACTTAACTAAGGTGAAAGGCTGCTGGTGACGTCCCACACGCGTTTGTTTGAAGATCGGAGAACCAGTATCAAAATATCCTAAGATATAGATGATAATCAATGCTGGAAGAAGGAAGAAAAGACCGAATAAAGAAAATAAAATATCGAAAATACGCGTCAAAATTAACTCCAAAAATACAGTATAGACAGCTAATCTAATTATTTTTTAGCTGAACATAAGCCTCTACTGTCTTGCGAATCCCCTCCTCAAATGCAAATGGAGGGCTCCAATTTAATAAACTTTTCGTCTTCGTTATATCAACTTGAAGATTATCACATATTCGCTGTGAGAACTGTGGTTTACCGGTAAGTTTAGCCAAAAAACAAATTATTGATTTCGGTACTGATAACAATCGAGCTTTTGACTTCAAAGCTCTCGCTACTGAGTTTAATAACTTTGTTGTTGATACATCCTCATCGTCTGACACTAAAAATGTTTCCCCCCCAGCTTTGGGGTGTATACAGCAAGTCAACATCAAATCCACTAAGTTATCAATATAAACAAAACTTCGTTGGTTATCGATCGCACCTAGTGGTAGCGGGACTCCCTTGTCAAGCAATTTTATCATTGACAAAAAATTAGCTTTAACTCCGGGTCCATACACCAACGGAGGCCTAATTATCACCACTTCTATACCTAGCTCTTCAGCTAATACTTTAAGTCCAATTTCAGCTTCATACTTACTCAAACCATACGGGTCATTAGGTCTATGGCTTAAGCATGGAGTGAATTTTTCATTCTGTTGGGAAAATTCGCCATTCACTTTAACCGAGCTTATAAATACAAAACGTTTGACGCCAGCTAAAGCTGCTTGCCTAGCTAAATTTAGCGTACCGTCCGTATTTATATCTAAGTAGGCTTGTATAGCGTTGGCTACTGGTTCTCTCATCTGATGAACCCGCGCAGCGCAGTGAACTACACAATCGACCCCATCAAATGCACCATTCCAATTAGTGTTACCATTAATTGTAGCCACGCTAAATTCATCGAGTTTAGTTTGAACATCTTCAACATTGCGAGAAACTGAACGAACCAAGATACCGCTCGAGGCTACCTTTCCGATGAAGCGGCTTCCCAAAAAACCCGAACTACCTGTTACCAAAAATTTCAAAGCATACACCTCTAAAAAATTTCTCTTACATGTCATATTATGACAAAATGATACAGGGTTCTGCTAGCTATTAACATTGAAGCTTTCTAGAATAACGTAATAATGCATCACACAGACAACTCTCCACTGGTAATACTTTAGAATATGTTCACACCAATAAAACTTCTCTTAAATGCTAATAGAAAAAACAAACGACTTATCAGTATTAGTTACGACATCGTTGCGGTAATTATATCACTGTATTTAGCTATTGCCCTAAGAGTTGGCTACTCTACCTTTAGTATTGGTTTAGATGAATTAGCTAGCCTATTCACAACATTAATCATCACCATTTATTGTTTCATAAAATTAGGTATGTATCGGGCAGTTCTGCGCTATATGATGCTACCTGCGATTGGGCATATTTTCTTAGGTGTATTTCTTTCAGCCCTTACATTGGCGCTAAGTGGCTTCTTCTTTCATTCCTTTATTCCTCGTAGCGTACCTTTCATATATGCAGGCCTTGCCATCCTAACGCTAGGAGGCCCAAGGATTTTGGTTCGTACTTTCTACTACCATTACTATAAACGGCAAAAGCCAAATGTATTTATTTACGGGGCTGGTTCTACTGCTCGAGAGTTGGCTTACGCACTTATTCAGGGTGATGAGTATCATCCAGTTGCCTTATTAGATGATGACCCTTCAAAATCTGGACAGATAATATTCGGTATACGAGTGTACCACTCTAGCGAATTTGACCACTTAAAAACACTTTACCAACCGATAAAGTTATTACTTGCGATAAATAACATTAATACAGGCAAGCGTTTAAGGTTAGTAGAAAAATTATCGAACTGGCCGATAGAAGTTCAGTCTGTTCCTTCGGTTGAAGATATAGCTACAGGAAAAGCTGCGCCTACAGATGTGACAGATTTAGATGTAGCAGACTTACTTGGCCGTGCTCCTGTTGACCCACAAAAAGATCTTTTAGCAAGAAATATTACAGGTAAAAGCGTAATGGTTACTGGCGCAGGGGGCTCTATAGGTTCAGAACTGTGCCGCCAAATCATCACTCAAAAGCCCAAAACCATATTGTTATTTGAACTCAATGAACACAACCTATATCAAATAGATCAAGAACTCTCAGCTACCAAAGCCTATTTGCGTTCAACGACTGTGATCATACCAGCCCTAGGCTCAGTGCAAAAAGAAAATAGACTAATAAAATTAATGCAAGAGCACAAAATTGAAACAGTCTACCACGCTGCTGCGTATAAACATGTCCCATTGGTAGAAGAGAATATCATTGAAGGGATACGAAACAATGTATTTGGTACTTTAGCATGCGCCAACGCTGCAATTTCTACTGGAGTGGAGAACTTCACGCTAATCTCCACCGACAAAGCTGTTCGACCAACAAACATTATGGGGGCGAGTAAGCGCCTTGCTGAATTAGTTCTACAAGCGCTAGCAGATAAGCAAAAGAGCACTATATTTACAATGGTTCGATTTGGGAATGTGCTTGGCTCTTCGGGTTCAGTAGTACCGCTATTTAAAAAACAAATACGCGCAGGAGGGCCCCTAACCGTCACACACCCAGATATTATACGTTACTTTATGCTCATTCCCGAAGCTGCGCAGTTAGTGATTCAAGCTGGCGCACTAGGGAACAATGGACAAGTATTTGTATTGGATATGGGGGAGCCAGTAAAGATACTAGATCTAGCCAAACGGATGATCCATCTCATGGGGATGAAAGAACATATTAACGGTAATACGGATGAAGATGGAGATATAGAGATACGATTCACTGGATTAAGGCCTGGTGAAAAGCTTTATGAAGAGCTCTTGATTGGTGATAACGTAGAAGGAACTGGACACGCAAAGATACTGACGGCATTAGAAGAAAGTTTATCATGGAAGGATATGCATACTCTCTTAAAAGAAATGGACGTACACTGTCATGAGTTCGATGTAGACTCCATCCGAAAAGCTTTACTCAAAGCTCCCCTAGGCTATAAAGAAAAGCCTATTTCTTCTCTTGAATAATCAGAAGAAATAAGCTTAGACTTATCTATTGTTCAACTCGCGATGCCTAGTGTTGCTATATGCAAAAGATATTATCATTCCGGGAATATTCGCTACTAACATACCTATGCGAAACGTAAAATATATAGTCGCAAAGGGCGCAAAACTACCTGAAAAATCCGATGATATTTTTGCAAACACAGCCTCGCCAACACCAATCCCGCCAGGAGTGATAGGGATGACTGAAGATACATTGCCTATCACTCCCGCAATTGCAGTTACTGCTGGCGAAGCAGCATAATCATACATCATCGAAATAATAACTATACCTACTATGACAACACCACTTGCTAGCATAGATAACACACTTGATACCAACAATCGCAACCAAGCCTTTTTGTAATAATTAACAATTTGACCTATTG
>NZ_JAKJSW010000288.1:0-4152 GCF_050337375.1 Vibrio makurazakiensis
ATCTAAGCGTTTTCGATGGATTAGTTAGCAATTAAAGACTCATGACATAAGCTCAGTCATTCCATAAAAGAGGGAACACATCCCGTTTACTGAATGAATACGGATAACCTGGTCGTTACGATGGAGTCTATTGCGGACGGTCAAACTAAAGGGCCTTGTCTTTCTCACCTCTAATCGACACACGAAACTATGTAAGAGCTTTGACAACTAGCCCACACCCACTAAATCAGCTTCATGTGCCTAGGATCTAACATCACCAGCACTCCAGCACCTTAAACAGCCTCAAATAACCTCAAAAACATATATCAGAAAACCTAATTTGAACTACAATGTTCCTTTAGAACTATGTACTTAGATTAATGAGGGACAGCACCAGTGTTTGTTTGTGTTTCGCCCTACATTTGTTATATTTCAGTTAGTACGCAGTTATCATCGAGAACAAAATGTCCGCCGAATTCACTATCAATGATGAAATACAGGTCAAGTTAAAAGAGGGAGAAATCCAACATCTCAAGACGGGCCGCACCTACCCAATCGGTTCCAACGAATCTGAATTACTTAAATACTTTATGGACCACCCCAATGAGGTGCTTTCTAGACAAGTATTAATTGAGAAAGTATGGATATCTAAAGGGATATATGTAGAAGATGGAAGTTTGATGCAAACCATTTCACTATGTAGAAAAGCGCTCGAAGACAGAACTGGAGAGATTATTGTAACTGAACGTGGAAAAGGTTATCGATTCTCTGGTGATGTCACTGAAGGGTTAAAGTTAGAAGTTCAAAAAGAACAAGAAGTCATTATTGAGCAGAATAATAGCCCGAAGAAAAATTCAATTTATTTACCTATCATATTTTTCCTTTCTGTCGCTATTTCTTATTTTGGTATTAGTACCGTCCAAGAAAACAACAACAAAGAAAGCGTATTACAGACATATTACTTATCATGTACCGTAGAGGCCGACGAGCTAACATTTAAAACATTATATAACGTCACTGCCTATGAGTATAAAGATAAAAAGCTAATTATAGATAATGAAGGTAAATCGTTAAGCTTTCCTTCAAACTTTGAAGGAGTTAGTTGTGAATAAATCAATATTGCTCACAATAATTGCTGGTTTGGTTATTGGCAGCCTACTTAGCCTTTACCCTAAGACTCATTTATCTGGACACTATCTAGCAAATCCAGCAACTATTATTACCCCGTCTGATTTGGTGATTTATAATCAGTCGGCGATTAACATTGAATTTAAAATGAATAATAGTTATGACTTACTCTATGTTTCTAAAAAAGAAGTAGGGTTCACATCATCAGGAACCTATCAAGTAACTCCAAACGATATTTCTCTTGATGAAGATAGTCATCAGAGAATATTACCTAATAGAGAATTAACGTTTTACGAAAAAGTGATGGTTAGCCAAGGAGCCGTCTTATCTTCTGATTCTATGGACTACATACCATTGAACAGTAATGAGTTCATTCTGGTGGGGCAAAATTCGATGATGCACTTCTGTAAAGAAGTCGCTTGTGGCGAGCTTTCTAACTACGCTCAATAAAATATACCTTATGTAAAAGGCTAGTTGGCTTTCCTACTAGTACACACTAAGTAATAAAACACCTACCAAAGCCTTTAGTGAGAACTAAAGGCTTTTAATTTTACAGTTCTAGAATCTACTTCCAATTACCTCTCTACCTTGCATCTTACTTAATTCAATAACCTTTGTGGCGCAAAATGGTAAGTACCTAAGTGGACTCGCACGCATAATTAGTCCCAAGCAACAACATAACTTAAACTAATATTTGGAAACTAAACATGAAAAAGATTCTAGTCAAAACTGTAGGTCTAGTCATTCTTGCATCAGCTCTAACGGGCTGTGTTGGTAGCAACGCAGTAACAGGGAAAGTTATGAAGTTCAACGTGGAAGTAGTAGACAACCGCTATGCAAGAGCTGGCGTCAACTTACTTCTTGCACCCGTTTACGGTATTACAACAGCAGTCGACTACGCACTATTCAACTCATTAGAGTTCTGGACGGGCAAAAACCCAATTAACGGTAAGCCACACGTATTTGATTCAAATGTAGAAACACAATTTAAAGTAAACGACGAACTAGACCCATCATTAACTGATGCGCCGATAGCGCCAATCTCGAACAACCGAGCGATCCAAAGCGGTCAAATGAAGGCTATTGATGAAAATACTGTTCAAATGGACATTGTATATAACAACGGAGACACTGGTGTGTTAACAGGTGTTCGTGATGGTGACGATATTAGCTACTATATTAATGGTGAACTCGTTTCGCAAACTACAATGAGTCAATTAGAAACATTACAAGCAGAACAAGTCTAGACGACTCTTACTTTTAAAAAACAGGCGCATAGTAGCGCCTGTTTTTACATGTATTCAATAAAGCCAAATGGCTTTAGGCGTATAAGTCTAAAATTGATATTTTAGCCCTGTAGACTCTAGCAGAGAATATATCTCCCGCTGATTGTTTGAGGTTGTTCCTTTCATCCCACCTGCTTCTCGTAGTAAATGGCGCATTTTAAGCCAGTCGTCACTCCCCCATCGAGTCGAATAAGATTTGAGTAAATCAAACTCGTCATTCAACTCATTGAGTACCGTCTCACCACTTAAAAAGAACCCAACCTCATTGTTATAGAGCAATGAACGAAAGTCTAAGTTAGTCGTTCCGACAAAAGCGTAATCGTCAAATATCAAGAACTTCGCATGCAACTTACCATAGTGTTTATTACCACCAAGTAACACTGAGTCTTTCTTACCTAACTGGTAAAAATGGACTCTAGGATGGTTAGCTATACTTTTCCAACTTTCAGACTTTACAAATGCTTCATTAAGTTCATTGTTCTCCAAATCATCATCTAACCATTGCTCTTTTAGTTCAGTCGGCATCAGCATTGTTGGGACGGTATGCATATCGATAACGGCTTGTGTAAAGAAGTTATCACTGGTTAATACAGAGTTAGTGATAATCTCAATAGAGCGTTCAGGGTCTTGGTCTAGCCACGCTTTAGTCGTATTGAGTTCTTGTTCTAGTACTCCTTCATCTTTAAAAAGATCCGATTGAAGAAATAAATACGGCGAGACCACTCTTATGTTCTTTATGCTTTTATCTGAATAAGTCAGCCGAGCTAACAACCCACTAATAGAGTTTGAATTGGCTTTCTTATTCACACTGTATTTCTCTACCACATCACTCGCGTTCAAGTTATCTAATTCATGAGCGAATTTGGTCTCTGCCAATGAAAATCCACTAGAAAGGTATGCTTGAATATTTTGATAAGAGGCATTAAAAACCGTCGATGCTTTTAACCTAGATAGCGATGCCTTTAACTCTGACATGTCCCTATTATACGAAAGCAATGTACTAAGCTTTTTATTCCCAGGCTTAGAAAATAAAACAGAGTAATAGTACTCCGCTAATTGACTAGGGGATGTCTTTTCAGTGGCTCCTTGTACAGGCCTAACAATAATCTCGATATCCTTGAAGGCGCTTCTATCCCGCTTACCTTTATCATCTAACCCATAATAGTGAAGCGATACATTACGGCCACCAGTCATTACCCAGGCATTATTAGGGTAGGCCCCATCGATAATCAACAGCTTATCATGGGAGCGGTTATTGATTTTAGAGTCCCCATCAGTCAGGGCATTAAAAACCGTTGCTTGAACTCTGGCTTGTTGATTAGTTTTCTTACCTGTTTGGTCTGTCACAAAACCCGCGTTATTGGCACATTGCATCAGGCCTTTAAGATTAGAGTTATTCATGCTGAATGACCCTAAACTATCAACCATAATACGAATATCGACGCCACGCTGAACAGCATTACACAGAGCTCCTTGTATCGCTCTACCAGCCAGATCATCGGCATAGATGTAGTATGTTAGATCAACGGTATATTTTGCATTTTCAATCAGATAGATTTTTGCCGCTAGACTGTCAACCGCATTTTCTGTACTGGTTCCAATCACTTTAACTTCAGCGGGTTGGACTGGGAGAGCGTTTTCAGAAGCTAACTTAATATAGTCAACTTCTTGCTCTTCAGCACTTCTCCAGCGCCGGCTTTCCATATGCTCTTTAGTCCAATGATCAGAATGTAAGGGCACTGTATTTGTAGAAGAACTG
>NZ_JAKJSW010000289.1:0-4151 GCF_050337375.1 Vibrio makurazakiensis
TTGTTTTAACTCTTCTAGAAAGGCTCTTTCTTTATTAGCAGCTCGTAATTGGTAGATGCCATCAAGTGTTTCAACCAGGCGGTTTTGAAAACGCTCAAAAGATTGATTTTCTCTTTTTTTAAGATGCTTCACCATTCCGCCAAGCTTACGAGAAAAATAAATAACAATGGGGTTAACCAGTAAGATGAATAGCCCAAGTCGCCATTCAATCCAAAGAAGAACTCCAGCAGTACCAATCACGGTGAGTAAACTAATAATAAACTTAGCGAGCGTAGAACCAATGAACTTGTCGATCGTTTCTATGTCTGTGATTAGATGGGCGTTAATGCCACCGCTGCCTTTTGTCTCGTATTGACGAATGCTGATTCGACCAAGCTTATCAATCATCTTACTGCGCATCTGATAAGTAATTGTTTTAGAGACGAGCGTAAATTGTCGGCTTTGTAAAATATTGAATGCTTGGCTTAACGAACGCATTAATATAACAAGCAGAAGAGTTAACCCTATATAGCCAGTAGGGGTCTGCATTGATACTGGGAGAAAGTAGTTCATCGCCTCTAAACCAGAAGCTGGTTGATTCAGCAAAACCTCATCGACCATGAGCGGCATAAGTAGAGGGATAGGGACGCTAACCAAGGTCGCAAGAATTGCGATACCATTTGCAAACAACAGTTTGGACTTGTGCTTTTTTGCTTGAGTTATCAGCCAAGAACGGCTAATAGTGTCATTAGAATAATTCATTAAAGTGAGAATAAGTCCTATTTAGATTGATTGCGTGGCATTTTACGTTGATCTACTAATAATGGAAGTCTCAATTCGATCGGAAGTTAATATGAAAATAGAACATTATCAGCGCTTAACCAAACAAGCGTCTGCATTAATTGAGTCAGAAACCGACTTAATTGCCAACCTTGCAAATATTAGTGCGCTACTCTACATGGAATTAGACGAACTGAACTGGGCGGGTTTCTATTTAATGAAAGATGATGAGTTGGTCCTTGGCCCATTTCAAGGTCAACCTGCTTGCGTTCGTATACCTGTCGGAAGAGGTGTGTGTGGTACTGCTGTATCAACTAACACTGTACAACGCATTCATGACGTTCATGAGTTTGAAGGACACATCGCCTGCGACGCTGCAAGCAACTCTGAAATCGTAATTCCGTTTTCGATTAACGGAAAAATTACCGGAGTGTTAGATATCGATAGCCCAAATATTGGTCGTTTTAGCGAAATCGACGAGGAAGGACTGACATTTTTGATGGCAGAAGTGGAAAACCTGCTCAATTCACATGCGAACAAAGCATAATTTATCCTCTTAGAGTGGTTTTTCGTTAGCATCTCTCTATAATACGTAAAAAATATTTTCTTAATGCTCGCGGAAAGTCCGCACCAACCAGGAACCCACATGGAAAACACTGAAAAGTTAAAAAACAGCAAAGAAGTTATTGCATATATTGCTGAATGTTTCCCTAAATGCTTTACTCTAGAAGGTGAAGCGAAGCCACTTAAAATTGGTATCTTTCAAGATCTTGCTGAACGCCTAAGTGAAGATGAGAAAGTTAGTAAGACTCAACTTCGTGCAGCGTTAAGACAGTACACTTCATCATGGCGTTATCTTCATGGTGTTAAACTAGATGCAGAACGTGTAGATTTAGACGGTAATGCATGTGGCAAGCTTGAAGAAGAGCATGTAGAACACGCAAAAGCGACACTTGCAGAAAGCAAAGCTAAAGTGCAAGCTCGTCGTAAAGAACAAGCACAAAAAGCTCGTGAAGAAGGCAAAGCGAAACCTAAAGCGAAGAAAGCTCAACAGCCTCGTCGCCAAGCGCCTAAAGCACCAAAAGTAGAAAAGCCTGTAGAAACACGCGCTCTAAATGCTGATGAGTTCATCACTGGCAAAGAAGTAAATGTGAATATGGGTAAAGGAAACATGGCTGCGACCATTGTTGAAATCAATAAGGAAGATGTACGTGTTCAACTAGCAAACGGCCTTCAAATGGTTGTTAAAGCGGAGCACTTGCGCGCATAAAGGAGATACTCCTACGCATGAAATGCCGTTCAAAATTGACACTGATTGCTGCTAGCTTATGGCTAGCAGCTTCAGCTCAGGCTCTTGAAGCCAAACTCGATAAAGACGACTTACCTCAACTCGCCCCAGAAGTTCAACATGAAACTGCGAGCAAACGAGTCACTTCTCGCTTCACTCGATCTCATTACAAGCACTTCAATCTTAATGACGACTTCTCACAAGCAATTTTTAATCGCTATGTAGAGATGTTGGATTATAACCGTAATATTTTCACTCAAGCTGATATTGATTCTTTCGACAGCTCTGCGGTTTCATTAGATGAGCAATTGAAAGCTGGTAACAACCAAATCGCATTTGATGTTTATAACCTATCAATGCAGAAGAGGTTTGAGCGTTTTCAGTACGCACTTTCTTTATTAGATACAGAAATCAAATTCGATGTTGATGAGAGTATTGAGCTTGATAGGTCGGAAGCAATTTGGCCTGCCGATCTTGCTGAAGTCAATKAGCTATGGAGAAAGCGCGTTAAATACGATGCATTGAACCTTAAGCTCACTGGTAAAGAGTGGCCTGAAATTCAAGAAGTTCTAGAAAAGCGTTATAACAATGCGATGAAGCGTATTACGCAATCGCATAATGAAGATGCATTTCAACTTTATATGAATGCTTTCGCTCGTGAAGTTGATCCTCATACTAGCTATTTGTCTCCTCGCAATGCAGAACAATTCCAATCAGAGATGAATTTATCTCTTGAAGGGATCGGTGCTGTACTGCAAATGACGGATGATTACACTGTTATTCGATCGCTAGTTGCTGGTGGACCAGCATCAAGTAGTAAACAACTTGGTGAAGGTGATCGAATTGTTGGTGTGGGACAAGATGGCGAAGAAATTGTTGATGTTATTGGCTGGCGTTTAGATGATGTAGTGCAACTTATCAAAGGACCGAAAGGTACTAAGGTAAAACTACAGATTTTACCTGATGGTAAAGATGCTAAAAGTCACGTTGTAACAATTGTTCGAGATAAGATTCGCCTTGAAGATAGAGCGGTAAAATCAGAGATCATTGAGCAAGATGGTCATAAGATTGGTGTACTCGAAGTTCCAAGCTTCTACGTAGGTCTTTCTGCCGATGCTGATAAGCTTATTTCTCAACTGAAACGCGATGGCGTCGAAGGCATTATTGTTGATCTAAGAAACAACGGCGGCGGTGCGTTAACTGAAGCGACTGCATTATCTGGTCTGTTTATTGAGAAAGGGCCTGTCGTACAAGTTCGCGATAGTTATGGCCGTATTAAGGTCAACAGCGATACAGATGGCGAGATCAGTTRCCAAGGTCCTCTCACTGTATTAGTTAACCGATACAGCGCATCAGCATCTGAAATCTTTGCCGCAGCTATGCAAGATTATGGTCGAGCAATTATTATCGGAGAAAACTCATTTGGTAAAGGGACAGTGCAGCAGCATCGCTCTCTAAATCATATTTATGATTTATTCGACAAAGAACTTGGTTATGTACAATACACGATCCAAAAGTTTTACAGAATCAATGGTGGAAGTACGCAAAATAAAGGTGTTGTGCCTGACATTGCTTACCCAACGCCAATYGATCCAGCTGAAACAGGTGAAAGTGTAGAGGATAATGCATTGCCTTGGGACAGTATCGATAAAGCTAAATATGATGTTCTAAGAGATAATGCTCAACAAATCGCAAGCCTAACAGCTAAGCATAAACAGCGAATTACCAATGACATGGAATTCAATTTTATTGCTGAAGACATTGTTGAATATCAGAAAGATAAAGATGACAACCTGCTTTCTTTGAGCGAGAAAATTCGGCAACAAGAATCAGATAAAGCGGATGATTTGAGGCTTGAGCGTATAAACCTGCGTCAAAAAGCATCAAAACAAGATCTTTATGCTAACTTAGATGATGTACCGAAAGACTATGAAGTTCCTGATGCTTACCTTAATGAGTCAGTATCAATTATGATAGATATTATTGATAAAGATAAATGATAACGTCTTGATAGTAATAATAAAAAGCGAGCCTAGTGCTCGCTTTGTTTTTTTATAAACAAAATAAAGTGATTTAGATCAAATATTTCGCATTATCTTATTTC
>NZ_JAKJSW010000290.1:0-4125 GCF_050337375.1 Vibrio makurazakiensis
GCTTAGCACTTAACTAACCAATTATAAGATTGGTAGTTCAGATAAACAGTTTCGGCACATACAAGTTCCAGTCTTTTCAATTTTGCTGGTGTCTCTTTTTTCAAGTTCAAAGCACCAGCAAGTTTCTTTACCCGCACTGATATCACATTGAGCTGGCTGGTTGCATTGTGAGCAAGAGTGCGTTGAACCATCTTCACTTAAGTTATCCATAATGTCTTGGCGTTCTGGATCTGACAGATTCTTCCAACCAATAATCTCATTCATGGTTCTTTTGCAGCCACTACAAATACCGCCGTTATTTTTACATGCTGCAACGCAGGGTGTTTTCATTTTAATCATCCAATGTAAAGTGCGAAACGGAACTTACCATCATTTGCTTTTATTGTGTAGTTTCAGTCAAGTTGTAGTGCCAGTTTGATGATGAAAGGGAGCAGTTTTGGCTCGTATTTAATGCGTGATTAAGGTAGCATCTCGCCCCTTTTTGTTAATGGGGGATATTTATGTATATAGGTTTCGATTACGGTACAGCTAATTGCTCGGTAGCTTCAATTGTTGGCGGAGAACCGCAACTACTACCAGTAGAAGGCAGCAGCCACTATATACCCTCTACTATTTGTGCTCCTACTCGTGAAAGTGTTTCTGAACATTTGTTTCGTCACCTTAATATTAAGCCAAGTGATTCGGTTGGTGAGCAAGTACTGCGCCGAGCTATTGCAGAAAATAGAGAAGAAAGTATCGACCTTGTGCCGGAAGATATGGCATTTGGCCAAGCTGCTCTTGATCTTTATCTTGAAGATCCGCGTGATGTTTATTACGTAAAATCTCCGAAGTCTTTTCTAGGTGCTAGCGGTTTGCATGATGTACAGGTCAGCTTTTTTGAAGATCTGGTCTGCTCAATGATGGCGAACATCAAAACCCAAGCTGAAGTATCAACAGAGCAAGCGATTACTGAAGCAGTGATCGGTCGTCCAATTAACTTCCATGGCCGTGGTGGCGAAGAAGCTAACCAACAAGCAGAAAAAATTCTTTCTCGCGCAGCCAAACGTGCAGGCTTCAATAATATTGAATTTCAGTTTGAACCGGTTGCAGCTGGTCTTGAATATGAAAGTACGCTGACGGAAGACAAAACAGTGCTTGTTGTTGATATCGGTGGTGGTACGACGGACTGTTCTTTGCTCGATATGGGGCCTAGTTGGGCAAATCAAAGTGATAGAACACAAAGCTTACTCGCGCACAGTGGACAACGTGTCGGCGGAAATGACTTAGACATTTACTTAGCTTTTAAGCAGCTAATGTCGCCGTTTGGTATGGGTAGCAAAAGTGCGGGTGGTATTGATATGCCGTTGACCCAATTCTGGAACCCAATCGCAATCAATAATGTAGAAGCACAGCGCAGTTTCTATGCTCGTGAAAACTTGAGTGCTTTGAAGTTATTAAGAAAAGAAGCTCAACAACCCGAAAAACTAGACCGTTTACTTAAGGTGTATCAAGAAACGCTAGGCTACAGCATTGTACGCCGAGCAGAAGAAGCAAAGATTGCACTTGCTGATATGCCTCAATATAGAGCCGCGATGAATATCGCTTCTGAGCTTATTGAAGTGGATATCTCGGTTGAACAAATGATTGAAGCCATTGATGCGCCTAAAGCTAAAATGGTTGAGCTAGTTAAAGAAGCTGTGCAGCAAGGTCATAAAAGCCCTGATGTTATCTTTATGACGGGAGGCTCTGCTCGTTCTCCAATCCTTCGTCAGGCGGTAGAACAAGCTGTACCACATACTCCAATTGTGAGTGGTAACTACTTTGGCTCTGTAACTGCTGGCCTGGCTCGTTGGGCTGAGGTCTGCTTCCGATAAGTATGTACACTGATCAGAAAATAGAAGCTCACCCTTTGGTGAGCTTTTTTACATCTAAACTAAATTTTACATTTAAATAGTTTTTGTACCCAAAGTGGATGTGAAGCCTCTCTGAATAATGGTCTATATCGACAATAATTTCACAAAGGAATGGTATTCTGTACGCATTATCGATTGGAGTTAAATCATGAGTGTAAAAAGTTTCAAAGTAGGTCTTGCGGCACTAATGTCTGTTTTCTTAGTCGGCTGTGCTAATGGTCCAATTAAAACAGCGACAAAGTTCACCAGTTATGAAGACTTTCAACCAGGCCCGAAAGGTGGTGTCGATCTTGTCTGGGCAAGACTTGGATTACGAGATGATCAGCGGTTGCACAATAAGCTCTCAAGTTATGATTCTGTGGTGATTGACCAGGTATTTGTGGTGGCAGATGAAGAAACCATTAACGAAGAACAAATAGAAGAACTCACCGCTTACCTAGTGGAACAATTAACTAATAAGATTTCTCCATACAAACCTGTACTCGAAAAGCCGTCGGAAAACTCGTTACGTCTTAGTATAGCCTTGAGTAATGTAGAAACGCCTAACCCTGTTTTAGCGGTAACAAGTAGTGTATTACCTTTCGGGCTAGCTGTTTCAACGGTAGCGATGATTGCAACAGGCGAGCATACTAATGTTGGCAGCGCGACGATCGAATTACTGGTTAGCGACGCTTCGACGGGGACGCCGCTATTTGCTGCGATTGACCGTGAAGCGGGTAATAAAGACTTCTCAACCATGATTGATTCGCTGGATGATGCGAAAGATGCGATCAACTTTTGGGTCGATCGTTTAGGTGTTACTCTACAGGGATGGCAAAAACCTGAATAATTTGTGAAATGTTAGAAAAAGAGAACTTAATTAAGTTAGCGCGTATGCCAATGCCGTTTGGTAAGTACGCAGGGCGAATGTTAATTGACTTGCCAGAAGAATATTTATTCTGGTTCGATAAGAAAGGGTTCCCAAGTGGTGAGCTTGGGGATTTATTAAAGCTATGCCTTGCTCTGAAAATTGAAGGGCTTGATAGCGTGGTTAAACCTTTAAAGCGTATTTGACCTGCTACAGAAAACCCCCACTTTAATTAAAAAGACTTACTATGAATTTTGATATCAATGCACTGAAACACCACCAATTGGTCGAAGATGGTCAACTAGAGGGTTGTTACATTCACCAGCCTGCCCAAGGTAGTCAGCAAGATGACAAAGCTGTTTTAGTAGAACGCCAAGCGTTGGAAAAAATGGGGTATAAGGTTATACAGGTTAAAGCTAAAGGCGGGACGACGACGTTTGCTGAGGCTATGCAAAAGCTGGCAAAGAAGACGGGTCATCAGCTTAAGTAATCAGCGACAGCAACGACCAAAGGATCCTTAACCTCTTCGACAATATCAGTGCTCTCATGCACAAGGGTCAGACCGTTAGGCTGACTCTTTTTTCCCTTTTCGTACTAACTACCCTAAGAAAACAACCCTCAGCAGATTATGTTTGCTATAAACGAACGAATAAATTGGTGAAAAGCCAGACTCGCTCCATTCACCATTAGAAACAGGGAATTACTCTTATTTCTATTAGTCATTGCCTACTTTGAATCAAGTGCTATTGTCATCATGTGTATTATCTGACTGATTACTTTGAGAAAGGTGCTAGTGTTATCTGTAACAAAAGCATGACGAGAGGAATATTTCCATGTTGAATCAAGATTTACTTCCCTCTTAATTAGCTGTTATGTGTTTATGTGTAAAATGATCTTATCGATTCTTAAGTTAACAGGGTGAAGAATGGCTGCTAATACGATTAATTATCAGGCTGGATATAAAACTAGAGTGTACGCTGAGCGCTCAATGCTGATGATGCCTATGAATGTCGTTATGGTGGCCAAAATCCAAGGTGAAATTGAAGAGTCTGAGTTGCGCAATGCGGTGGGTGCTTTACGAAAAAGACATGCACTGTTGGCTGTCCGTGTCTTCTTTGATGAGAAGGGGGATGGTTGGTACACAACAGACGATGTACCGGAAGTCCCTGTACGTATAGTTAATGAAGAAGCGTCGGATGCCTGTGAACAGGTGGTAAAAAATGAGTGGAAAACCGCTTTTCCTTTTGAACAGGGGCCGRTGGTAAGGGTCACACTAGTAAAGAAGAAAAACGAGTGTGAATTGGTTGTGACTGGTCAACACGTCATCTGTGACGGCACTTCATTGATTTACTTAATTAGGGATATTTTGAAACAGCTTGATATGCC
>NZ_JAKJSW010000291.1:0-4085 GCF_050337375.1 Vibrio makurazakiensis
CTCTTTCACTGGTCATGACCTCGGTATTCTTCTGTCTCTTGATAGGGCTACCACTCGGAATATGGCTTGCCAGAAGTAACACTGCMGCCAAATTCATCCGCCCAATTCTTGATGCAATGCAAACCACACCAGCGTTTGTTTACTTAGTACCAATAGTCATGCTGTTTGGTATTGGTAATGTTCCGGGTGTCGTTGTAACGATTATCTTTGCTTTGCCTCCTGTTGTGCGCCTAACCATTTTAGGCATTCAGCAGGTCCCTGAAGAATTGATTGAAGCTGGTCATTCATTTGGGGCAAGTAAAAAGCAAATGCTTTACCGCATTCAACTGCCTCTAGCACTGCCAACCATTATGGCAGGGGTAAACCAAACACTAATGCTTTCGCTAYCAATGGTAGTAATTGCTTCAATGATTGCCGTCGGCGGTTTAGGCCAAATGGTACTTCGAGGCATTGGCCGTCTAGATATGGGTTTAGCCGCTGTTGGTGGTCTGGGTATTGTAATTTTAGCTATCTTGCTTGATCGCATTACTCAAGTTTTAGGTGTCAACGCAGGTAACACGAAGTTACGTTGGTATCACGTTGGTCCCGTTTCTATCCTACTCAAGCTTTTCGCACAAAAAAGTAAACCAGAACTAAAATTAAGGAAAAATGAACATGAATAATTCATGGAAGAAGGCTTTAACAACCGGTGTTGTAGCAACACTCGCTTTATCAAGTAACGTATGGGCTGAAAAGCTACCAGGTGAAGGCGTTAGCATTCAGCCTCTTCAATCGACTGTTGCAGAAGAAACATTCCAAACACTGATCGTAAACCGTGCACTTGAAGCACTAGGCTACGATGTGCAGGCAACAAAAGAAGTTGATTACAACGTAGGTTACACGTCAATTGCCAAAGGTGATGCTACATTTCTAGCGGTAGGTTGGTTCCCTCTACATGCTGATAAATACACGATGTCTGGTGGCGACGATAAGTTTTACCGTAAAGGTCAGTACATTAGTGGCGCGGCACAAGGCTACCTAATTGATAAAAAAACAGCAGAAAAATACGGAATCACTAACATCGGCCAACTTAGCGATCCTAAGCTAGCAAAACTGTTCGATGCTGATGGTGATGGCAAAGCAGACTTAACCGGTTGTAACCCAGGTTGGGGTTGTGAGTTAGTTATTGAAGAGCAACTTTCAGCATACAAACTTAGCGACACAGTAAGCCATAACCAAGGTAACTACGCAGCTATTATTGCTGACACAATTTCACGTTATAAGAACGGTGAGTCAATCTTGTACTACACATGGACTCCATACTGGGTAAGTGGTGTTCTTGTACCAAATGAAGATGTTGTATGGCTAGAAGTACCATTCTCTGCACTACCTGGTGAGCGTAAAAACGTAGACACAACTTTATCTAACGGTAAGAACTACGGTTTTGAAATGAACTCTATGCGTATTATTGCTAACAAAGAGTTTGCGGCTCAAAACCCTTCAGCTGCTAAGCTATTTGAAATCATCAAGCTAAACATCAATGATGTGAGCGCTCAAAACATGATGATGAGCAAAGGCAAGAACAGCACTGCGGATATCGAGTCACACGTTAACGGTTGGATTAAAGCTAACCAAGGCTTATTCAACTCTTGGATTGCTGAAGCGAAAAAAGCGTCAATGTAATCTAATAAAAGAGACTAGCTATAGATACTGTCACCTGTATTTATAGATAATTAAAAAGTCAGTACCGTTTGGTCTGGCTTTTTTTGATCTTGGCTCTCCATTCTTATCTTAGTCAACCACTTTTATATTAATTAACTAGCGGAACCAAACCTTTAAGCTGTAATCCAATACACACCAGTCGTGACATACTTAACTGATTCCCATCATATTTCACCAAGCTTTGATTAAATGCTTATACTGAATCTGTAAACTAGCGACCACACCTACTGACCTCAAGAGCAAAATAAATGAACAAGCATATATTACATAGCCTGTGCCTAATGGGCTCACTTTCTCTCATTGGCTGTTCTAGTATTAACGGCGTTTCCAACGATGACACAACAAGTGCTCAAGCAAGTCAGGAAACAATTGCAAAATGGGTGGAGAATCAAATTCTAGCTCCTGAGGGGCTTTCGTTAGCCGACAACAATATCCGCTATCGCACGGGCAGTGCAGACCTTAATGCCGACGACTCTTTTGAACATATAGTGCTCATGCAGGATCCCTACTTCTGTGGCAGTGGTGGGTGCACAGCAGTCATGTTCAACAATAGCGGTGAAATAATTAACCAAATGACCGTTGTGAAAACGCCTGTGGTTTTAGCTGACAGTTACAGTAATGGTTGGCAAGATTTTATCGTTTGGAGCAACGGTGCATACCGGGTAATGAGCTATAACGGAGAAACATATCCAAGTAACCCATCACTAGAACCTACGACAAACTGGGGGGCTAACACGCAAGCGGCAATTGCGTACGTCATGGCGACTGAGCTCTATCAACAAGATGGATACGATATTATGCCTTCTGAAGACGTCGATCTCTGGACAAAAGCAAACACATACAATTTCACCTTTAAGCATTATGGAAACCCAGACAGTATCTACAACGCCGCCGTGGATATGAATACTGGAGAAGTCGATATAAAAAGCACACCGATAAAATAGAAGCGGCATGCCTTAATAAACGCAAAGCCCAAGTAAAAGGCATACCTTTACTTGGGCTTTTCTATTTTTGGTTCTAGCGGTCTTAGAGCTTTTTAAAGTCTATTCACTCTCGTTGGCAAAAATACTTCACCCAACATACACCTCACCGAACCACCGCCAATATCTTCGATTGTTTTAACATCGAATGGCAGTAACTTCCCGTGGGTAGACAACTGCGCAAGCTGAGCTGGAGAAAAGGCATCATAAGCAGATTGCGACATCGCAATAACTTTGTCACCGTTGATGGTTTCTAACTGTAAAATGTTGCCACAAAAGCGGTTCATTTGATCTAACGAGATTGAGATCACCTGTTTGTCTTTTGCGAGAGATTTTACAACAAAGCGTCTTTCAAATTCTGGGATAACTTCATCGCATATTACACAGAAACTTTCGCCAATCGCCATCATAACGTTCGTATGATAAATCGGGTGACCAGAAGGCAAAGCTGTCTGGAACGAAACGACTCGTGCATAACCTATCTGCTTGGCATAGTCTTCTAATACTTCACGATCACAACGTTGAGAAAGCGCTGCGTAGATAGTTTTATTTATATGATCAAGCACCATCACGCCAGTACTTTCAAGATAAGCGCCTTGCTTTAAGTAGCTTTCCAGAGACTCTGTACGAGACACTACTCTTCCTGACTCTTCCAATACTGAAATTAAAGCATCGGGCTTAACTTCATGCTGACGGTTTTCACATGCCATTGGAAACGTATAAAAGCTTCCATCGGCACAGGTACTAAACCAGTTATTTGGGAATACAGCATCAGGCGTCGATACGTCTGTTTCTGGGTAATCAAACTCAATAACCTGAACACCTTCTTTTCGAAGGCTTGCTACCATGGTTTTGAATTCAACCATAGTTTGCTTCTTAACTTGTTCTTGCGACAAGTTAACTTGATTTTGAAATTCATTATCGCGCGCGGTTTCTTCGTTATAACGAAACTCTTTTGGCGGGACCATTACAACGCAGTTTGCGTTTTGGACACTAGAATTAAAAAGTGTTTTTTTATGTAGGTTTAACATCTGTTCACTTTCCCTATCACGTTACTAATGAGAATTGTAAACAAGTTGTTATGAGGATTTTCACTGAATTGGCTGCAGTTTTCTTATCCTGACAATAAAATATCACTGAGTAAGTACTCATTAGCAGCAAATTTTCCTGCTCGCTGGCTCACTTGCCATTTTACCTGCTCGAATACGCCGACTCCGCCGCATATCTGATACACCAAAACCCTATGGAACTGGTTACATTTCACACCGATTAGCGTTACGATTGTCAATGTCAGTAAAGAAGACATCCGTGAAACAAATATGCTCTTCTTCCAACCCTTTTTCATGACCTAAATTTTTCAGGTTCATCAGTTTTCACAACAACATAATCCTAATAGTATTTAGT
>NZ_JAKJSW010000292.1:0-4058 GCF_050337375.1 Vibrio makurazakiensis
GTAGTACATTGTATTTATCACAAAGAAGCCTTACTTGGCGCAAAAATTCAGGGTGGTAAATACGCATTCCACCTGCACCTTGTACGATCGGTTCAAGGATTACCGCTGCGACTTCTTTATGGTGTCGAGCGATTTTATCTTCAAAATCCATAAGGTCAGCCTTATCCCACTCCTGGTTATAGCCAGTTTTTGGGGACGAAGCAAAAATGTGCTCAGGCAAAAAACCTTTATAAAGGCTGTGCATTGAATTGTCGGGATCAGTGACTGACATCGCGGCAAAAGTATCACCGTGATACCCATCTCTCAGTGTTAGGAACTTCGAACGAGGTTCGCCTTTAGCATGCCAATATTGCAGAGCCATTTTTAAGCTGACTTCGACAGCAACGGATCCTGAATCGGCCAAAAATACGTGTTCAAGGTTACTTGGAGCTAATGACAGAAGTTTTTTGCACACATTAATTGCTGGTTCGTGCGTAATACCACCAAACATCACATGAGACATCTTATCTATTTGGCTATGCGCAGCTGCATTTAAGTGTGGGTGATTATAGCCGTGTATGGTTGACCACCATGAAGACATACCATCAACTAAGCGCGTACCGTTCTCTAATTGAAGGTATACACCGTCAGCATTAGTGACCGGGTAGCAGGTCAGAGGTGTCAGTGTTGAGGTATAGGGATGCCAGATGTGCTGGCGGTCGAAGGCGAGATCCATAACAACTTCCAATTGATTGAAGGTTAAAAAATAACCAAATGTAAACTTTTAATATTCTCAATATGTTGACAGTCTAAAGCTTGTGGGTAGACTATCCAAGCATAAATGTAGGCAAGCCTATTGATTGCTTGGCTCTATACCAAAAAAATAAGATAAGGAACGACACGTGGAAGTTCGTCATGACTGGACAGTAGCAGAAGTTACAGCACTACTTGATAAACCATTTATGGATCTAATGTTTGAAGCTCAGCTTGTACACCGTAAATACCAAGAACATAACCATGTACAGGTGAGTACACTTCTTTCTATTAAAACGGGTGCGTGTCCCGAAGACTGTAAATACTGCCCACAGAGTGCGCACTACCGCACCGATGTCGATAAAGAACGTTTAATGGAAGTTGAACGCGTACTGGATGCCGCACAAAAAGCTAAGAACGCAGGTTCAACTCGCTTTTGTATSGGTGCTGCTTGGAAAAACCCGAAAGAACGCGATATGCCGCACCTAACAGAAATGATCAAAGGTGTAAAAGGCATGGGTTTAGAGACCTGTATGACCCTTGGTATGCTGACTCCGGATCAAGCTGGTGAATTATCAGAAGCTGGTTTGGATTACTACAACCATAACCTTGATACTTCTCCTGAGTTCTACGGAAGTATCATTACAACGCGTACGTATCAAGACCGTTTGGACACGCTTTCTCATGTTCGTGATGCCGGTATGAAAATCTGTTCTGGTGGTATTATTGGTATGGGCGAAAGTACTAACGACCGTGCTGGTCTACTGGTTGAGCTTGCGAACTTACCTGTTCATCCTGAAAGTGTACCAATCAACATGCTTGTGAAAGTGAAGGGTACACCAATGGAAAATGTTGATGATGTTGAGTCGTTCGACTTCATCAAGCTTATCGCTATTGCACGTATTATGATGCCAATGTCGGCTGTTCGTTTATCGGCTGGTCGTGAAAATATGAATGAGCAAATGCAAGCGATGTGTTTCATGGCTGGTGCAAACTCTATCTTCTACGGTTGCAAACTACTCACAACGCCTAACCCAGATGAAGACACCGATATGCAGCTTTTCAAAAAGTTGGGTATTAACAGTCAGCAAGTGGCTCAAAAGCCAGATGAAATTCAAGAGAACGAATTGTTAGACCAAGTAGTTGAGCGCGTTGCTGCTCGCCCTACTAAAGATGACATTTTCTACGATGCCAGCGTTTAAAAACCGCATAAATAAAGCCCTTGAGATCAGAAAATCTCAAGGGTTAACTCGAACGCTCAAGTCTTTAGTAAACTCGAATCAAGCAACTCTGTCTGATTCAGGTCAGTCCTATGTTAATTTTTCGAGTAATGATTATTTAGGGTTAGCGAGCGATAAATCACTGATTGGTGCATGGCAAGATGGGCTCGATAAGTATGGTGTCGGAAGTGGCGCGTCGCCACTGGTCACTGGTTTTAGCCCCGCCCACCAAAACCTTGAATCTAAGCTGTGTGAATGGCTAGGTTTTGATCGTGCGATTTTGTTTAGTTCAGGGTTTAGTGCAAATCAGGCGCTCATATTTTCGTTGCTCGATAAGCAAGACACGCTAGTCCAAGACAAGCTAAATCATGCTTCATTGATTGAAGCTGGCATGCTCTCATCCGCAACCATGAAGCGATTTCAGCATAATAATGTCAATAATCTCTCTCGTCTTCTAAGTCAGTCTGAAAGTGCTTTGGTTGTGACGGAAGGTGTATTCAGTATGGATGGTGATTGTGCGCCTTTATCTGAAATAGCTGCATTATGTCAGAAACAAAACGCATGGTTGGCAGTAGATGATGCTCATGGTATTGGCGTGCTCGGTGACAAGGGCGCGGGTAGTTGTAATGCCGAGAATATCAAGCCTGAATTGTTAGTCGTGACGTTTGGGAAAGCATTTGGTTTATCTGGCGCCGCAATTTTATGCTCAGAGGAAGTCGGAGACTATTTGACTCAATTCGCACGTCACCATGTTTACTCAACGGCAATGCCTCCTTCTCAAGCCCATGCTTTAACTCATGCATGTCAAATGATTCAGACACAAGATTGGCGAAGAGAGAAGCTACAAGAACTACAGTCGGTTTATCGAAACGCTTTAAGTGATCTGTCAGGTTATGTCGAGACACAAACACCGATCAAACCTTTTATGTGTGGTGAGGCGGATACGGCGATGTCTATTGCTCAGCACTTGAAAGAGCAGCAGATATGGACAACTGCGATTAGGCCACCTACGGTTCCTCAAGGTGGCGCGAGACTGCGTGTGACGCTGACCGCCAATCATAACGTTGAGCAAGTCACTAAGTTAACTGGCGCGATACGCCAAGCAGCAGATTTATATTTAGGATGACACTGATGTCACAAGAAGTAGTAGTGGAAAACTATAATACGGTTGATAAAGCTGCCATTGCTGAAGCATTTGGTAAAGCTGCAAAGTCATATGATAGGCATGCTCAATTTCAACGTGATGTGGGCTACCGTTTGTTGGAATCGTTGCCAAGCGATCTTTCTGGACTCTCAATTCTCGACCTTGGCTGTGGTACTGGCTATTTCTCGCAGCAACTTGCTTTGAGAGGCGCAATCGTTACGTGTGCTGATTTATCTGAAGGTATGTTGCAGCAGGCCAAACTTCGTTGTGGGGAACAGGTTTCCAGTTATCAACAAGCTGATGCTGAACAACTGCCTTTTGAAAATGGCACGTTTGATCTCGTATTTTCAAGTCTCGCACTGCAGTGGTGTGATGATTTGTCGTATCCATTGCGTGAAATGAAGCGCGTGACCAAAATGAGAGGTAAGTTGGCTTTTTCAACTTTGCTCGACGGATCTCTTCATGAATTAGAGAAATCGTGGAGTGAAATTGATTCATATCAACACGTAAACCAATTTATTTCATCCAATCAGGTAAAAATTGCGTTAGCTCAAGCTAGTTGTCATAACCATCATCTAGACTTGCCGTCCATCACCGTTTGGTATGATACAGCTTTTGAATTGATGCGTGATCTTAAAGGGATCGGCGCTAACCACGTAAGTGGTCGCTCACATGGGTTAACGAGTCGTCGAATGTTACGGCTTGTCGAACAAGAATATCGAAAGTTTCAAAACCACCAAGGTTTCTTACCAGCAACATATCAAGTTTGTTTAGGGGTTATTCAATTATGATTGATGCATTATTTATTGCAGGTACGGATACCGAAGTAGGAAAAACAGTAGTTTCTAAAGCCGTTTTACAAGCTTTAGCAGCACAAGAATTATCAACAATTGGCTATAAGCCCGTTGCTGCCGGTTGTGACAAAACTGAAGATGGTTTTCGCAATTCAGATGCCCTTCATT
>NZ_JAKJSW010000293.1:0-4052 GCF_050337375.1 Vibrio makurazakiensis
CCTATATACCAGAATTATTGTCGGCCATTGGTGCACAAGGTGTTGCGGCTGAACGTGCGGAAGCTTACTTACGTATTCTGTTACCAAGTGGTCCTATTCTCGCGTTAGCTATGGTAGCCGGTGCTGGTTTAAGGGCTGCTGGTGATGCTAAACGTTCAATGTGGGCGACATTGTCTGGTGGCATTGTTAATGCCATTCTCGATCCGATTTTCATTTTCGGCTTTGGCTGGAATGTAGAGGGGGCAGCATTTGCTTCCGTACTTGCGAGATGCGCGGTACTGTTTTTCTCTATCTATCCACTGATTCGAATTCACAATTTAGTTGCTCGCCCTTCATTTGCTATTTGGCACTCCCATATTCGTTCGATTTTGAAAATAGCATTACCCGCGATTATCACCAACGCAGCGACTCCTATTGGTAATGCGATTGTGACTACAGGTATCGCACAATTTGGAGAAGATTTTGTCGCAGGTTATGCTGTTATTGGTCGTTTGACTCCAGTGTGTTTCGCCGTGATTTTTGCACTATCCGGTGCGGTTGGTCCTATCATTGGGCAAAACTTTGGCGCAGAACGAATGGACAGAGTGAAAGAAACGCTCAATAACTCACTATTGGTTACAACCATTTATACGCTCGTTGTATGTCTTATCTTGTATTTCGTTCAAGACTACATTGTGCTTGGCTTTAGTTTRGAGGGCGACGCTGCCATTCTATTAGGGGCATTTTGTACTTACGTGGCTATTACCTTTATTTTTAATGGCGCGCTGTTTGTTGCAAACACATCTTTCAATAATTTAGGTAAACCACTTTACTCAACAGCACTTAATCTAAGTAAAGCGACATTGGGTACCTTGCCTTTTGTTTATTTTGGCGCTCAGTGGTATGGAGCATTAGGTGTTATCTACGGGCAAGCTTTAGGCAACATCATTTTCGGGATATTGGGTGTAATTGTATTGCGCTACCACATTGCTGAGCTCATGGCTGGCACCGAAGTTGAGGTTGAAGACGATGTATCTATGGCAAGCTTGAATACTCAACCATTTTGTTCGCATGACGCAGTGTTGATTGATGATGTTCCAAAAAACCACGACGAAGTGAAAATAAGCAAAGCATAATTTTAAAACTTCCCTTGACCTTGGAGTTGGCTCCAAGGTTTATACTTTATGTATCCGGAAATTAATGAGAACTACTCTCACACCTTTTCAACATCGTTCGGATACGAGAGCATCAAGGAGATTTACTATGTGCGCTAAACATGACGCGTGTCGTTCAAAAAAAATCAATGTAAACGCAGCGAGCCAAACAAGCTGCTCTAGCCCTAAAATTGTCGCCATTAAAGCAGAAGGCACCACAACTAGCTGTGGTTCTAGCTCAGAAAAAGCGGGGGGTGACAGTTGTTGTAGCTCTGACGTTGGGGAAGAAGACAGTTCGGGCTTAATTGAAGCCAGTGCTGGATTATTAACTCAAAGTTGGCTCGTTAGTGGGATGGACTGTCCTGCATGTGCCAAAAAAATCGAAAATGCTATCCGCAATATCGACGGTGTTATTCAAGCGAAAGTATTGTTCGCTACCGAAAAGTTGGTTGTTAACTTTAATGATCAATCCATCGCGGAATCTATCGAACAAGTAGCGCTTAAAACGGGTTTCCCGTTAACATCATCGACCAATAAGGCTAAGACTCAACAGCCAACGGGTTGGATGCATGTAATTAAATCGAATCTACAGATTATTGCTATCTCTTCTGCCATGTTGATTGCAGCAATAATCAAGTCACCTTTCCCAGAAGTGAGTGAAATTCTATTTACGCTCACGTGTTTACTTGGTCTGTACCCCGTTGCAAAAAAAGCTTTTCAACTAGCATTATCAGGAACCCCATTTGCCATTGAAACCTTGATGAGTGTTGCTGCTCTCGGCGCGCTATATCTTGGTGAAACCGTTGAAGCCGCGATGGTTCTTCTGCTGTTTTTAATTGGCGAAAGACTAGAGGCTTTTGCTTCGTCTCGAGCGAGAAGCGGTGTTAAAGCACTAATGGCTTTGGTGCCAGAAAATGCGACTAAAATCGTCAACGACGAACGAATTGAATGCCCAGCCAGTGAATTGGCTCCTGGTGATGTAATCGAAGTGGCGCCGGGCTCACGTTTACCTGCAGATGGTCTGTTGATTTCAGCTTCAGCGGCTTTTGATGAAAGTGCTTTGACTGGGGAGTCTGTTCCTGTTGAGCATACAAAAGGTAACAGTGTTATGGCTGGTGCTGTAGTTGTTGACCAAGTTGTACAGCTGACGATTACCTCTAAACAAGGTGAAAATGCGATTGACCGTATTTTGCATTTGATTGAAGAAGCAGAATCTCGCAAAGCGCCACTGGAACGTTTCCTCGATAAATTTAGCCGTTGGTACACACCATTAATGATGCTGGTGGCTCTGCTCGTTATCATTACTCCACCACTATTGTTCGCACAACCATGGGAAACATGGGTATATCGTGGACTGGCATTACTATTGATTGCGTGCCCATGTGCGTTAGTTATCTCAACACCTGCGGCAATCACTTCTGGTTTGGCTGCAGCCGCAAGACGTGGTGCACTAATCAAAGGTGGCGCAGCGTTAGAACAACTTGGCAAGATAGAAACGATAGCCTTTGATAAAACCGGTACGCTTACGAAAGGTAAACCTCAAGTAACGGATATTGTTCCGTTATCTAATTGGGATACCAACAAAATGTTGAGTGTAGTGGGGGCGATTGAAGTGGGTTCGACTCACCCATTGGCAAAATCTCTCGTAGAAAAAATCGAGATGATGGGTGTTTCTATCCCAGAAGCTCAAGATAAAAAAGCGTTGATCGGTAGCGGAGTTGAGGGAAGCGTTGCAGGTGTTCAATACCAAGTGTTAGCACCTTCTAAGATTACCTTTGAATTGCCTGAGCAAGTGACAAGCTCGGTTGCAGAGCTTGAAGAGCAAGGTAAAACCGTAGTGGTTGCGTGCCAGGCGACACAAGCTATTGGTTTGATTGCGTGGCAAGACACATTACGTGAAGATGCAAAACAAGCAGTTGATAGCTTAGCGTCACTAGGGATCAATGCGATTATGCTGACGGGTGATAACCCAAGAAGTGCAGCGGCCATTAGTGAAAAAATTGGTATTCAATTTAAAGCAAGCTTATTGCCTAGCGATAAAGTGACTTATGTAGAAGAGCTATCTCAGCAATCTCATGTCGCTATGGTGGGTGACGGTATTAATGATGCTCCAGCAATGAAAACTGCAAATGTAGGGATTGCGATGGGCGGAGGTACTGATGTTGCACTTGAAACTGCAGATTCTGCATTAACCCACAATCGCTTGACTGAACTACCTGTAATGATTGAGCTATCACGAGCAACGATGAACAACATTCGCCAGAATGTGACGTTGGCGTTAGGTTTGAAAGGTGTGTTCTTGGTGACAAGCTTATTTGGTATTACTGGCTTATGGGTAGCAGTACTTGCAGATAGTGGTGCGACGGCATTAGTAACTTTGAATGCATTGAGATTGCTGAAGTTTAAACCGAAATCAACTGACTAGCGTTAAACTATTTGTTGAGCATATTTCTAGTATCTGAACCTTTGTTAGTAACTAGCTTCACAAAGTTTAGATGTAGAAACATTCTATGCACAAATTAATGTGATGTGTTTCAAGTAAACGCCTCAAGCAATCTATTGCTTGAGGCGTTTTTTATCTCATTTATATGCAACGCAACTGAGAAAATGCGCTTAAAGTGTGATGCCAACCGATTTTTTGTGCAAGAAGATGATACATAACAGTGTTCAGTGTGAAGGTGATCACGTCATTAGAGTTTTAGGTTCGTTAAAGTAGCTCTGTACCCCACAAACTTATTATGAGCTTATCTAAGGGCCAACGAACCCACTAAGCCAAAAGGAGCAACATATGTCTCAAGCTGTTTTTCATTTAGGTGTTACTGAAGCGGATCTAAACGGTGCAACTCTTGCTATCATTCCTGGTGATCCTGCTCGTGTGCAAAAAATCGCTGAAGTAATGGAAAACCCTGTGTTCCTTGC
>NZ_JAKJSW010000294.1:0-4025 GCF_050337375.1 Vibrio makurazakiensis
CCTTAGACAAGAGGTATGGAAAAAACCTGACGAGCTTGTTGAGGTTGTCATGGAAGCTGTGAAATTGTCGGACGTCGTTAAGTTTTCGGAAGAAGAGTTGATGCTTCTCACCGCTACAGAATCTATCGAAGCTGGTCTAAAGCAACTGGAATCATTCAATCTACCTTTGGTCGTGATCACTCAAGGTGAAGAGGGATCGTTGGTTATTGCCAATAATCAGCAATTTAGAGTCTCAGCGAACCCTGTCAACGTGGTTGATACGACAGGAGCTGGTGATGCTTTCGTCAGTGGTTTACTGGCTAAACTCTCACAACACACGCACTGGAATGAACATAGTGTGATTGTTAACGCGGTGAAATGGGGTAACGCATGTGGTGGGCTAGCAACAACACAAAAAGGAGCGATGACTGCATTACCAAATAAACTCGAGCTAGAAGCATTGCTATAAAGATTGACCGCCTAAAGTAGCACTGTGTATTTGGATGCAAACGCAGTAATTTAACTTTGGGAGAGTCGAGGCGCTACGAAATCGAAGTGGCTTCACTTTCCCATTGCACTATTTTCTCTGAGAGTTCGAAATGATTAATTACGGTTTCGGAAATTTCCTCACCGTTTATTAAGCAACTGGCAATATAGACCGCACACCCTGCGCCAAAAGGTGCTTTTATGAGTTCTTCTGGCTGTCGGCAATTAAGAATGTTTTGGACCATATCTTTAGGGAAGCGCCAGAAGTTGAGTAGATAAGCGCCGAGTTGTTCTGATTTGGTGTTGAACAAGTATTTATTCAAATGCGATTTGTCTTTTCCTTTCGTCGCTGGGTTTAGATAAGCATTCATTAGCTTTGGTGTGATTTCTAATCTGACATATTCGCCAATTTGGTGAAGTAACCCGATGAGAAAGACTTGTTCTCGCTGATCTATGTCGACAAAACTAGAGGCCAGTTTGGCAACTTTGAAACTGACGCTGCGTAAGTCATCCAAAGGCTTGCTCGACTCGTTTAATGAAACAGAACTGATTTCAAGGAGAGACACAAAGTTGGTGACTATCTGTCGCCCAAGCCGATTGATAGCATCTGTAATAGTGATAGCTTCACTTTGACCTCGAAATGTCGCGTTATTAGCTATATGCAGTATCTTTGTACACATTGCAGGATCCTGACTGATTAGAATCGCAATCTCATGCATTGATGTGGACTCATCTTGTAATGCTCTTTTTACTTTAAAGAAAGATTTGGGTGAAATGGGTAGGGCTGTAATAGTRCCAATTGCATTTTGTATCGTTCTATCTGGGAACAGGTCTAAGATCTCGGATATTCCCTTCATTTCCTCTTTAAGCGTTTCTGGTTTGCATGGTTTTGTGAAAGCTTGATGTGCGAAAAAACCACCTTTCACAGTGATTAAGGGATCTGAATATCCAGACAAAGATGCTCGAATAACACTGGGGTATTGTAGGCTGACAGTCTTAAGAAGTTCAGCCCCATCCATATTCGGCATAAGCATGTCAGAAATAATGACGTCGATCTCTTCAGCATCCAAAATATCGAGCGCTTGCTTCCCTCCCTCTGCGGTGAATAGGGTCCAACCAGCTCCGAATAGAGCCCTTCTTAATCCATTGAGGATCATCATTTCATCATCAACCAGCAAGACTTTCATGGAAACTCCCTTCTGATGATTCGCTTAACTCTTGAGGTTTTTCGACCTCGCGGCTAAGCGGTAAACTGATGATGAAAGTTGTTCCTTCATTTGGTGTACTCTCAGTACGTATTTCTCCTTTGTGGAGTTCGGATATGACGGAGTACGCGATATTGAGCCCTTGCCCTGTGCCTTTACCTATGTCTTTAGTGGTAAAGAAAGGGTCGAAGATTCGATTGATGTTACTTTCTGGAATACCACAACCGTTATCTTCGATGCGAATCACAGCGTTGTTTTCAACTTGATACGTCGATATTCTAATTAGCCCCAAATTGTTGTCAGAATCTACGTACTTTTCTTCTATTGCATGTGCCGCATTAATGATGAAGTTTAAAATGACTTGATTGAATTCATCACGGAAGCAGGGAACGCTCGGCATATTGGTATCGAAATCAGTTTCGACTTTAGCGACATAGCGCCACTCTCCTCTGGCTATTGTAATTGTGGACTCAATAGCTTCAGCAATGTCGACTTGTTGTTTTTCATGACTACTTGAGTGAGAAAACGATTTCATTGCTCCAACTATTTTATTGATCCTTTTTAGCCCCTCTAAGGATTGATCCAGGGCGAGCGGGATCTCTTCAGACATAAACTCGATATCGTTTTTCGCTACTTCCTTATTTAAATCAGTTTGGAATTCGTCGCTCAGTGTCTCTTTGTGTTGGTCAGCCAGCGATTTGATTTGGTTGATGGTGCTCAGGCAGCTTTGAAAAGCGTCTTTAAGAAAGATGGTATTGTCAGACACGTACTGTGTGGGTGTGTTGATCTCATGAGCTATACCTGCTGCTAGTTGCCCCATCGACTCTAGTTTCTGCGCTTGACGCAATTGTTGCTCCAATTCGAGTCGGGCTGATATATCTCTAATGACACAATTGAATAAACTCATGTCTTCATTTCTGGTTGTCATCGAAGAAATACTAACCTCGACAGGGAAGGCTCTTCCACCAAACTTGGTGCCTTCCATCATTAAGTTATTTTTGTTGTTGAGGTCTGTGCTTTCGCTTAATAGTTTGTCCTTGTTGAACTTAGGCATTAAATCTTGAATATTTTTACCTACGATAGCGTCTTCTTGGTAGTTGAACATTTTCAACCCCATGAGGTTAATGCTGTCTATAGAGCCAGTTTCATTGATAATGATTAGCCCGTCGGCGAGGTTATTTAGGATGTCTTTCTCTCGCGAGATACTTACCTTTACTGACGATTCTGCAATCTGTAGGCGGTTATCGACGATAGAGCAGAGTGCTGTGGCGGCAAAGATGATGATGGCAAAGAAGGCAACGATCAAAGCAATGGTAGGGGAACTACCCATGTGCATGCCCATGCTTTCTGTCTGCTTCTCGATATAGAAGCTAACAGACCCCATAGCGGTGTAGTGCATTCCCGCGACAGATAACCCCATGATCATCGACACGAGTATTCGTCTTTGTACATCATCCTCTTGTTGCTGGTGTTGTAGCTTGATTAGGTAAATTGCTACGCAAGCGAATAGRTGAGCGATTAAGATTGAAAGCACGAAAAACGTGAAGTCATAAACCATAATCACATCCATTTTCATGGCTTCCATGCCGATAAAATGCATGCTGCCAATTCCTAAGGCTAGGTATAAAGCGCTTAGTTGGATGTTCAGGGTTGAAAAGTTTTGCTTAGAAAGGATATGGAACGCAAAAAATGCCCCTACGATTGGCGGCACTAAAGAAAGCAGTGTCAGCCCCAAATCATAAGACATAGGTACCGGGATCATAAATGCTAGCATTCCAGTAAAATGCATCGCCCAGACTCCCAAACCGAAAACTATACTGCCAAATACTCTCCACAATCGTACGGTTTTAGGCGTACTAGATACCCACATTCTTTGAATTGTGATTAAACAAGAGTAAGCCGCGAGGCTAGAAATGAATACCGACAGGAGGATCAAGTAAATATTGAAGACTCCCTCCAATAAAAGATGGGTTTGTGTATCCACAAGCCTAAATCGCCAGAATTCAACCATAGTTTTCGTCCTTTCTTAAAATCCATTTATTATGAGAGGCAATTTTTAGTGCTCTTTAAGTTTTATGTCTTCGGTTTCGTCCGCAGCTAAAACGGATATCTTTGCATCCCAAGATATCGCCCCATTTCGTTGGCAGTACCGGATTATATTAAGGAGTGCATCAGTGGTTTTTTGTCCTTCTCTAGCGACTAATTGTCCGATGTCTGTCCGAATGTCTTCGTTTAAAATCATATCAATTTTGATCTGTGAAATTTTGATTTCACTGCACGGGGTTTCAATGACTAATGTTGTTTTAAATGCCGAAAATATCGTGGGGTCATACAGTTCTTTTTGGCTCTCCAAAG
>NZ_JAKJSW010000295.1:0-4024 GCF_050337375.1 Vibrio makurazakiensis
TAAGAAAACCGATATTGAACCTTCGACTCTGCAATGCGTTTTTGGTGAAGCCATTTTTAAAAACCTTTTACTCTCTTTACCTGAAGAAGCTGGAATTAAAGGCAGCAAAGGAACATTTCAGTTTATTCGTCATGTGGAAGAGTACATTCACGTAGAGGTTAAGAAGTTATACCCCGACGCTGAGCCTCCAGGGTTTGAGTTTATAGCTCAGGATGAAGTTAACCTTGAGTTTGACTATAAAAGTGCTCGTTGCATGTCGCATGTTTGCCTTGGGCTACTTAAAGGGTGCGCACATCATTTTAACGAATCCTTTGATATAGAAATGACTCCTCAAAATACCGATGAAAGCGTTGTGCGGTTTAACTTAAAATTAGTGAAATAGTTATGTCTTTAGTCTCTGCTTTAGAACAAAAAATAGCCCGAGAAATAGCAGCTCGTAAAGAAGCTGAACGGTTACTAGAGAAAAAAAGCTTAGAGCTCTTTGAAGCTAACCAAAGTTTAGAGTTGGCATTAAAGCAGCTTGAGAAAAGCTCTAAAGAAAATATGAAGCGCATAGAGTTTCAAGCTCAAGTCGATATGTTACTGATCGAATTTGGTGGTTCATTTCTGCGCGAGTCTCTTGATGAAGTCATGCTGTCTAATTTAACCAAACAAATCACCAAGAGCTATTTTATTGAGTCCAGTCGTTTGTTCCTCCCTCCTGGGCTATTACCTGAATTGAATAAAACTGATTTTGGCGATCCCACGCTAGCTAAAGTCGACTTTTCTTGTTTGAAACCCGTATGGAAAGACGATGAGCTCCATATGGCGCTCATTGTTGAGCGTAAGGCTGTCGGCTCACTTATTGTTAAGGTTAACCTTTCAGGATGGGAGAAAGATAAGGAGTTGATTGTAAGCCAGCTGTCATTAGTTACAGATTTGATTTGTGGCGCAGTCACTCACCAGTTATCGAGAAACCGCAATAATGAATCCCGCAGACGGGCTGAGGAATCGGAACGTTCTACACGCGAATTTGTTGCGATGATAAATCATGAGTTAAGGACGCCCCTCAATGGGCTGTTAGGTAGCGCAGAGCTGCTGAGCGATACAGAGTTAACGGTTCACCAACAAGAGATGGTCGGAAACCTAACACAATCTGGTGAGCTACTTAGAGTGATCATTAACGATTTGCTTGATTACAGCAAAATGAATGCTGGTATGTTGGAGCTAATAGAAAACAAATTCCCGTTAGCGAACCTACGAAATACTTTAAATGGTATTTTTGTTAATCAAGCGTCTGAAAAGCGAATTGGATTTACGATCGATGTCGAAAGTGATGTACCTCATTACTTTTTTGGCGATTTAGAAAGAGTGACACAAATCTTCGTAAACTTGATTGGTAACGCCATTAAATTCACCGAGTACGGAGAAGTAAAGGTGATGATGCGTTGGCAGTTTGGGGTATTGAAGTGTTCGGTCGAAGATACAGGAATTGGTATTCCAGAAAACAGTATCGAAAACCTATTCTTGCCCTTTACTCAGTCTGACAGGTCAAGTAGCCGAAACTATGAAGGGACGGGGTTAGGTCTAGCGATATGTAAACAGCTAGTAGGGTTGATGGATGGGTCTATTTCAGTAACCAGTTCGGTAGGGAAGGGAACTAAATTCTCAATCGACTTACCGTTGAAAGAGCTGAGTGAGTCACGCGTTCATGCTAACGTTGAAAGTGACATAATGTCTGAAGTTGGGATTTCATTACTTCAAGTTTTGGTTGTTGATGATATCAATATGAACCAAATCATCATTCAGCAAATGCTGGGCAAAATCGACATCACTCCCGATTGTGCAGAAAACGGTATTGAAGGGATGAAATACGCACTAGAACATTATTACGACATCATCTTTATGGATTGCCGGATGCCACTAATGGATGGTTTTGAAGCGACCCGTCAATTACGTGATGGTGGTTACACTCGGCCTATTATCGCGTTGACTGCAGGCACGACTATTGAAGAAAGAGAAAAGTGTATCGAATCTGGTATGGACGACATTCTAAGTAAACCGTATACCGCAGAAGACTTACGTGAAATGCTAAAAAAATGGGGTTAATGTTCACATTCAGCAAAAAGCCAACTCACTCCCTAGGTAGGGGATGAATTGGCTTTTAATATTACTTTAAGTCGAGTTTAATCGCTCGCTAACACTTCTGTCCCTAACCAACCCTTTGCTTGATTAGATTAGTCCCTGCAAGTACCGGAAGTATGCGACTGAGCTTATCTAACGTTTCTTGGTATTCCGCTTCACACTCACTGTCTGCCACAACACCACCACCAGCCCAAGCATAAATACATTGCTGCTCGGCGACGAGCGTACGAATAGTAATGCTTGTATCCATTCGACCGTTACGACTGATGTAACCAATGCTACCGCAGTAGGCTGAACGTCTATGAGGCTCAAGTTCTTCAATAATTTGCATGGCTCTTACTTTCGGTGCGCCAGTGATTGACCCTCCAGGGAAGCAAGCTCGCAATAAATCATTCGCATTGTACTGAGTGTCTAACTCTGCTCGAATAGTACTCACTAGATGGTGAACCGCAGGAAAGCTTTCTATATCGAAAAGTTTAGGTACGTTGACCGAGCCCGGTTTAGCGACACGACCAATATCATTTCTTAACAAGTCTACGATCATCAAGTTTTCGGCTTGATCTTTTTCTGCTTCAGACAGATCAGCTGCGTTAGCTAAATCGGTCGTTGGATCTTCCGAACGTGGGCGAGTGCCTTTAATCGGCTTGGTTTCAATTGTGCTGCTTTTTAATTCAAGAAAGCGTTCAGGGGAGATACTGAGAATAGATGAGTTTTCCATTCGAATGAAAGCTGAGAAAGGCGCAGCATTGAAGCGCTCTAACTTTTCATAAGCTTGCCATTCGCTGCCTTGGTAAGGCGCTTGGAAGCGTTGTGCCAAATTGATTTGATAGCAATCACCAGACAGCAAGTATTCTTGAACCTGTTCGAACTTATTTGAATATTCTTGTAACGTCATATTTGACGTCCAAGGCCCCGTTAATTCGAAATCAATAGGTTGTGAAGGGTTTGGTTGTTGCTCATTAAGCCATGCCCAATGTTGGTCAATATTTTGTCCGACTACACACGCCGTTTTCAATTTATGGTCGACAATCACAGCCCATTCATATAACCCGACCGCCATATCTGGCGTGTCGAGATCGTGCTGAGCAATCTCAGGAAGTTGCTCTACGCGTCGGCCTAAATCATAGCTAAAGTAACCCAGAGCCCCACCAATGAATGGTAGATCTAAATGCTGAGAAAGGTTGGGTAATAGCTGTTGTTGATACTGATTTAAAAGCTCGAAAGGGTCTTGCTCTAACTCTTTGATAACGCCATTAACATTTACACGTGTTGTAGCGCCGAAAGTCTCTAAAGTGGCCACTGGCTGAGCAACTAGAATGTCAAACCGGCTATCAATGTGGCTTTCAGAAGCGGAGCGTAATAGCATAGCCCACGACTCGCTTTCGACACGTGAAAACAGCTGTTTAGACAGGTTTGGTTGATATTCAAGCGGCTTTAATTGGATTGGATGTAATTCGTTGTTATTCATTTGTTTAAATTGTGACAAAGAGTTCGATCACTGAATGGCGTGTGTGAGAAAGCAAGAGTATCATAATTTGAAAATAATGTGGGTTCTTGATTTCCGCCGTAAAGACTAGACTTGTATATGTGCTCATGTCGCAAGTACTAGAAAATAATAGCTCAATACAAGCGGCGATGAATGTGAACTGGCAATGGAAGCAGAACGATAATAAAGAGGCATGCAATGACGGTTATTCGTAAGCAAGATGTGATCAGCAGTGTCGCTGACGCACTTCAATATATTTCTTATTACCACCCTTTAGACTTTGTCCAAGCCCTAGAAAAAGCGTATGAGAAAGAAGAGAGCCAAGCCGCTAAAGATGCGATTGCTCAAATCCTAATTAATTCACGTATGTCTGCAGAAGGGCACCGTCCTATCTGTCAGGATACAGGTATTGTG
>NZ_JAKJSW010000296.1:0-4010 GCF_050337375.1 Vibrio makurazakiensis
TCCGCCACTTATTCAGAGTTTCAGCTCTTTAAAACTGAGATAGGGAGATAGGGGTGTAGCTCCAATTGGCAGAGCAGCGGATTCCAAATCCGCGTGTTGGGAGTTCGAATCTCTCCACCCCTGCCATATTTAAGGCTCTAGTCGAAAGACTAGAGCCTTTTTGCTTTCTATCTATCCATATTTTACTTCGAAGACTGTTTTTTAAAAGAGCCAGATCTTGCCAGTACTTTATTTATCACAGATGTTCTGTAGATAGACGTTTTTCTATGTGAGCCACTTTAAGCCCCCTCTCTATACCCTCTGAATCCACAATAAGCTCAGATCATAGTCCTGCTAGATACATTACAAATGGTATAGGCTGGTGTTCTGTACCCTTACTGATCGTTTTAATTTCATTCCAAACTCAATGAACGAATTAAAGCCCCTGGACTTACTGGTACTTCATTGAAGATAGTTCGATCTTTTGTCTTAGCCCCACAATATCTATTCCTAAGTATATTGAACTGACAAGAACCTCACTTCCCAATATACCTATCTTCACTTACTACACATCGAAACCTTATCTATTTGCGTATCTAGGGCATATCTGAGCCAGTACTGGGAGTGGTTATGGGGTAATGTTAGGTGTATTCCAACTAACGCCGCTCTAAGGGCTTACGGGTAATATGTAGAGCAATCTTCTCTTTACTTCTTATGCAGATAGAGAGATTTTCTATTAAATGAACAAATGCTATTTCAGTTTGAAATGACGAAGAACAGATTAACCTACAACGAAGCCTTAGAGCATCAAACAACCGGTAAACTTAAGGTGTTTTCAATAATTGGTAGTTAATTGTGATAAGTCTTTCTGTAAAGTCGGCTACCTTTCGTTTTTACATAAGCTTCAGCTGCTGTATTTGAAGCTTAGTTGACTTTAGAGCCTTTAATCTCCAAAAGTAATTAGGCAAGTATCGAACAATCACTTTATCAAAACCGACCAGATCTTCGAATTATACTGCGCTTAGATTAGCGAGCTGATATTAGATAGGTATTTTTCTTTCAAGCTTACTCAAATTCAATATGATAGGTTATTAGCTAGATTGTAGTGATCCTTTAATTGCGAGGGTTTTAATAAGTATATGTGGCTCGAGGAATACATGATTCTAGCAATGTTCTCTCTTAGATAACGTTCAATATTTACTTTTAATATCAACATAATCAGTTAATTACACCTCAGTAGTAAGGTTTCTTTATTATACTAAAAAAATTGGTCCCCTTTGTTATGCGGTAGTAACAAAGTTCGAGGTAAGAGTGGTGCGGCTAAGTATTGCTTAGGTGAAAATCTAGATATAAAGAACGAGAGAGGAATAGTTCAATTATTACAAGGTTTAGAGCTTTGTATGAGGTTGTGAAGCTAAGTTTTACTTTTTGGTTATGAATGCTAATATTTTTTCTGGAGTGCTGAGGGGCTCTTGGATACGTTTGTGTGTGAGAGTGTTTGAAGTGATGGTAAGTGTCGTAAATGCAAAAAAGCCTCATCAAATGATGAGGCCTTTTTTAATGTGGCTCCCCTTGCAAGACTTGAACTTGCGACATACGGATTAACAGTCCGCCGTTCTACCAACTGAACTAAAGGGGAATTGATGGTTTTATCTCTCATCAAGAGAGTGGTGCCGACTACCGGAATCGAACTGGTGACCTACTGATTACAAGTCAGTTGCTCTACCTACTGAGCTAAGTCGGCATCATGTATCAATAAGCTTATGCTTAATGATTRACTTGGCTCCCCTTGCAAGACTTGAACTTGCGACATACGGATTAACAGTCCGCCGTTCTACCAACTGAACTAAAGGGGAATTGTTCTCAAAGCTTTAAAGAAATGGTGCCGACTACCGGAGTCGAACTGGTGACCTACTGATTACAAGTCAGTTGCTCTACCTACTGAGCTAAGTCGGCACATAATATTTCTTTGTGCTTTACTGTTGTTGTCTAAGACACCAACAAATAAATTGTGGTGCCCGGAGGCGGAATCGAACCACCGACACGAGGATTTTCAATCCTCTGCTCTACCGACTGAGCTATCCGGGCGACGAGGTGTATTAAACGTGTTTTCGCGTTCTGGGTCAACATTAAATTGCAAAAAAAGTATCGTTTGATGTTTTTCTATACTTAGTGGGGTGTTTTTATCCATTTTCGATAAAAAAGCGTTATAGCGTATGACCTAATCAGTATTTTCTTTAGCATTAAGTGTGGAGAAAGTGTGCAGATATAAAAAAAGCACGTATAAAAACGTGCTCTTTATTTTTAGAAGGGACTCTATTCTAGTGCTTAACCTCGAATTTGTTTACCCATGCTTCAAGTTCGTTGGAAAGTGAGGCCAATGTTTGTGTGCTGTTATGACTTTCTGTTACGACGCTACTCAGTTGATTACCGCTTTCTTCGATCATATTGATACGCTTCGAAATATCGTCCCCGACTTCTGTTTGCTCCGCAGCAGCTGTCGCTATCTGATGGCTCATTGAAGATATAGACTCCAAGGCTACAACTATTTGTTGTAGTGCCTCTGAAGCGTTCTGGGATTCCGTAACGGTGCTTTCACTTGTTTCAGCACAAACTTCCATTGTCTTAATTGCGTTGCGCGAGCCTTCTTGCAAATTATTGATCATTTGCTGAATCTCTTTAGTGCTGTCTTGAGTTCGACCAGCTAGGTTCCTTACCTCATCAGCAACAACAGCAAAGCCTCGTCCTTGCTCCCCCGCGCGTGCTGCTTCAATTGCTGCATTGAGAGCGAGTAGGTTGGTTTGCTCAGCTATGTCACCAATTACATCAAGAACTTTCACAATGTTGTTTACGTCATTATCTAGATTAGCTACAGCAGTGCTGGCTGTACCGAGCTGACCTGCTAACCCCTGGATATTATTTACAGTGTTATGGATCAATTGTTGGGTGTGCTGACTTTGCTTATCTGCTTCGTCAGTATTTCTCGCTGTGTCACTTGCTGAATCAGCAACGTTGTTTGCAGAAGAGGCCATTTCTGTCATTGCTGTAGCTATCATTTCGGTTGACTGCTGCTGAGTATCCGTTAATTGAGCAATAGACCCTGCTCGATCTTCAACGCTGCTCAGCTCTTGTCTAAGCGCTAGCATAGATGAGTTGAGGTTAGTAACTAACTTGGCTAATGATTTACTCATACTTTGCACTGCTTGGTAGATACTTCCAGGAACCGCTTCAGATTCGAAAGATGTTTGGATCTTACCTTGAGCAACAGCTTGTACCGCATTTCTTACATCATTTGGCTCACCGCCCAATAACGTTAAGATTCGCTTGATAGACACGACTAGGCTACCCAGGATTGCTGCTGCGATAAGAGCACATAGGAATAGCTGCCATTGAGCAGTAGACCAGAAACGAGCGTTTACTTCATTAAACCCGATACCTGTACCTACAACCCAACCCCAATGCGGTGTTTTTTCAGCGATAGAGAGTTTCTCTTCAATACTCCCGTCTGGTAGCTTTTGAGTCCAAGTGTACTCAACGATTTGTCCGGTTGTGTTGCCTATGACTCGTTGAATTAGTTGACCAACACTTTTGCCATCGCCGTCTTTAAAGTCATTAAAGCTAGTGCCGTGTAGTTGTGGATCTAGAGGTGTGGCAACGAAAGTCATGTTTTCGTCTGCAACATAAACATATTCATTATCTTTATAGATATTGTTACGAAGTAGGCGGGTTGCCAGTTGCTTGGCTTGCTCTTCTTCAAGAGTACCGTCAATCGCCATCTTTTCGACTTCGGTTAATATGCTGTAGGCACTTTTGAATAGCTCAGTTACGCGAGCCTTATTGTCCATATTACTGGCAACACGCRAAGTCCATAGACCCGTAGCTGTTAGTGCGAGTAGAGCGACTAATATAATTGTAGAGAGTAAATATGCTTGGGTTTTTAATTTCATATGACCTCACAGATCAAGCRAGTAAAGCTATTGATAAATGAATTATTATAAATTCACATTATCTTAATCTAACTAGTATAGAAC
>NZ_JAKJSW010000297.1:0-3959 GCF_050337375.1 Vibrio makurazakiensis
GTTAAGGCCCCTACCCCTACGACAATTCTATCAAGGGTGGGAGGCGAGGAGTTTTTAGCGTTAATGCCATGCTGTGACACTTGGCAAGCTGCCAATTATGCAGATGAATTAAGAACGGCTATAGAAGAAAAACAGATCAAACATGAATACTCGCAATGCAGTGAGTTCATTACCATCAGTGTTGGGGTTGCTGGCCAAATTCCTCTTCCAAATCAAAAGCCAGTCGAACTCATCGACATCGCTGATAAGGCGCTATACCAGGCAAAAGAAGCAGGCCGAAACTACGTCAGCCTAGCGGAATAGATTCAACATTGAGAAGGCGAATAATAACGCCTGATTACGTAAGTATTTATCTGTAACTTTTTAAAAATCAATAGAGCTCAAATCAGGTCGCATCATCTTGATTTTCAGGCAATGCTGCGATGAAGGCTTGATGAGTATTTGCATGTAACCAGATAGATTGAATAATAGGAAACTCTGTCATATCAACATGAAAGCGATGAGCATTATATATTTGTGGCACTAAGCAAATATCAATAATGGAAGGCTCATTCCCAAGAGAAAAACCGCTTACCTCTGTACAACCCAAACTCGCCAGTCGCTCTTCTACACATTGAAAACCCTTTTGAATCCAATCCCTGTACCACGCTTGAGTTTGTTCATCTACACACTGCAATTCACCTTTCAGATATTGTAAGACTCTCAGGTTGTTTATAGGATGAATGTCGACTGCGATATCGTGTGCAATCGATCTCGCCACAAATTCCATTTTCCCTTTAGGGTATAGACTTGGTGACGACACTAGACTTTCAAGGTAATCAAGAATCGCCAAAGATTGACTGAGAACGAATCCATCATGAACTAATGTTGGGACAAGCTCTGACGGGTTAAGAGCATGATACTCATCAGTATGTTGCTCTCCCCCGTTTTTTACTAAATGAACCGGGTGACTGGTATATTTAATCTGCTTTAAGTTAAGCGCTATCCTGAGACGATACGCCGCAGATGAACGCCAATATTCATATAGCCGAAACTCACCCAGTTTATCTTTCATGCACTAACCTTACTCTGCGTTATAACTAATAACTTGCTGATCGATAGCCCCAAAAATTGATTCGCCCTGCTCATCCAACATTTCAATTTTTATTGTGTCGCCAAACTTCATAAAGCTTGTCGATGGCTTACCATCGCGAATGGTCTCTATCATTCTTATTTCAGCGATGCAGGAATACCCTACACCACCTTCATCAATTGAAGTGCCGTAATCTGTGCCTTGCTTATTAGAGACAGTACCAGAACCAATGATAGCCCCCGCCCCCAATGGACGCGACTTAGCCGCATGAGCAACAAGTTCACCAAAGTCGAATGTCATGTCAACCCCAGCATTCGGGTGACCAAATGGCTTATCGTTGTAAGTAGACAGCAGTGGTAAATGGACTTTAGACTCTCGCCAATGCTCACCGAGTTCATCAGGGGTAACTGCTACAGGTGAAAAGACAGAAGACGGCTTTGATTGAAAAAATCCAAAGCCTTTGGCTAATTCGCCAGGGATAAGTCCACGTAAAGAGACATCGTTAACCAGCATCAAGAGTTTTATTTCTTCAGCAGCTTTTTGAGGTGATGCTCCCATAGGTACATCTCCCGTGATCACTGCTACCTCCCCCTCGAAATCGATCCCCCACGATTCACTTCCTAGTGGGATATTCTCTCTAGGCCCGATAAACGCATCCGATCCACCTTGGTACATCAAAGGGTCGTGCCAAAAGGTTTCTGGCATTTCTGCACCACGCGCACGCCTAACTAGCTCAACATGATTTACATACGCTGAACCATCTGCCCACTGAAAAGCACGTGGTAAAGGAGAGCAGCACTCCGTTTGCTCGAACGTTACTGAATGTTCTATATTACCATTGTTCAGTGCTTGATATACTTCTTCTAATTGGTGTTTAACTTGTTCCCAATTATCCAACGCTGATTGTAGAGTCAATGCGATATTTTCAACAGATACGTACTTTGTAAGGTCGCGTGATACTACAACTAAGCGACCATCTCTTGATGAATTTCTTATTGTGGCTAATTTCATAACTTAACCTTTCCTTCAATTCTTTTACTTTACTCAGAGGTGTGTTCACGCCAGCTATAGACGTACTCTTCATTTTCTACTTGCTTAGCTTCATCACTAAAGCTCAGCGCGTGACGGGTATCTATCATGACTGCAACTTCATCAGTAAATTTCTTTTTGTATTCTTGCCCCGCTTTGAACGCTTTAGGGTGAGGACCATGGCTGAACCCGGCCGGGTGAAATGTCACCATACCTGCCTCTATGTTATCTCGGCTAAAGAAGTCACCAGCGTGATAAAACAACACTTCATCATAATCATCATTATTGTGATAGAACGGCACTTTCAGCGCACCAGGATCACTTTCGATTGGCCTTGGGACAAATGTACAAACGACAAAACCACCACCAACAAATGTTGTGTGTGCTGAGGGTGGCAAATGGTAACGGTGTGACATTAACGGGCGAATATCACGCCAATTCAGTCTAACCACGGAAAGATCACCGTGCCAACCAATCGCATCAAGTGGATTAAATGGGTAAGTGATAACGCTCACCTGATCATGTCGTTTTACGAACACTTGAGTCGATGTTTCAGAGTACTGTGCTTTGAACTGATCATTGATACTTGGTACTTCAAGCACAGCAGGATCAAACACAGCGTGATTACCGACTAAGCCTTTTTCAGGCAAAGAATATGAATCATCGGTATTCTCAATCATCAACAAAAACAATGGTTCTGAAACTTCTAATCGCCATKAGGTAGAGCGAGGGATAAGAACATAATCCCCTTCAGAAATGGATAAATGTCCATAATCTGAAAACAGCTCCGCCTTGCCTTGATGAACAAAAAGCAATTCATCTCCATCAGCGTTACGAACCAAACTTGGCATGTCTTTGTCGGTTCGCCAAACTTTTACCTTGCAGTCGTTGTTGTGAAGGAGATTAGGAACCGCCCATGGCAACTCTTGTTTAGCCTCTTCTATTTGAGTGAAATCGAAAGCTCTTGGTCTTAACTCACCTTCCCACTCACTCCAATTGGTTGGCGCATGCTGGTGATGAAAATGAGCCGCAGGGCCGAAGAAGCCACTTCGTCCTGCTTCACGTTCATAAATTCCACCTTCAGGGAAATCGGCATGCGCCTGTTTTGAGCACACACCTTCCTTATGGGGATAAGAAATAGGTTTATGCATCGTCTAACACCCCTCTACGAATTTGGTCTTCTTCAATCGATTCAAATAGAGCTTTAAAGTTACCCTCTCCAAAGCCTTCATTACCTTTACGTTGAATAATTTCGAAAAAAACAGGACCTATCACTGTTTTAGTAAAGATCTGTAATAAGATCCCGTCTTTCGTTGGTGCGCCATCAATAAGGATACGTAGCTCACGAAGAGTATCTTTGTTTTCTGTATGCCCTTGGACACGTTGATCCACTTTTTCATAATAGGTATCTGGAGTCGGCATGAAATCCATGCCACGGTCGCGGAGTGTCTGAACGGTTTGGTAAATATCATCTGTCGACAATGCGATATGCTGTATACCTTCACCTTTATACTCACGGATAAACTCTTCGATTTGAGATTTATCATCCGAAGACTCATTGATTGGAATTCGAATCTTTCCACAAGGTGCTGTCATCGCACGGCTAACAAGTCCGGTCAGCTTACCCTCAATATCAAAGTAACGAATTTCTCTGAAGTTTCCGATACGCTCATAAAAACCAGACCAAACATCCATATTCCCTTGCATAACGTTATGAGTTAAATGATCAATTTCAAATAAGCCCACATCTTTGCTAGCGAGCTTCTGTTCTATGTCATCGTAATAACAGAAATCGACATCATAAATATCACTAGAACCATAGCGGTCGACAAAGTACAGTAAGCTATCCCCTATACCG
>NZ_JAKJSW010000020.1:0-77065 GCF_050337375.1 Vibrio makurazakiensis
GTACTATCAAATTGTATGAACCAAAGCTGAAACTGTTTTCGACCATCAACATGTCTATGGGCGAAGGTATCGCTCAGCTTTTATCTAGCCAGATCCTATTCAGCAACTATCAGCAGCAGCAAACACTCCTCACCCAAGCTGAGATAAAACTGCTACACGCTCAGGTGAACCCTCACTTTTTGTTCAATGCACTCAACACCATCAGCGCAGTAACACGACGTGACCCAGATAAGGCACGAGRGTTGATTCAACACCTATCTCACTTCTTTAGAAGTAACTTGAAGCAGAACATTAATACAGTGAAACTCAAAGACGAGTTAGCACACGTCAATGCGTATCTAACTATAGAAAAAGCACGCTTCACCGATAGGCTAGAAGTTGAGTGGGATATCGACTCACAGTTGTATGAATTAGAGCTTCCTAGCTTTACCTTGCAGCCTCTGGTTGAAAACGCGATTAAGCACGGGATTTCTAATATGCTAGAAGGCGGTACCGTGAGGGTTTATAGCGAACCTTATGAAGGAGACTATAGAATCACCGTCGAAGACAATGCTGGCAGCTATCAAAAGCCAGATAAAGATCATGTAGGCCTGGGGTTAGAGATCGTTAATAAAAGATTAGAAAGCTTCTTTGGACAAGAGTCAGCACTAAAAATAAAATCCGAACCACAGCAATTTACTCGTATGAGCTTTATTATTCCTTTAGGGAAGTCATAACAATGAAGCAGAGGCAATATATGGATAACCAGAGCATCAAGGTTGAGCTATGTTAAAGGCACTTGTTATAGATGATGAGCTATTTGCTCGTGAAGAGTTAATGGAGCTTTTGGCTGAAACAGGGGAAGTTGAAGTCATTGGTCAAGCAAGTAATGCGATCGAAGGGCTTAAGCAAATAAACCTGTTAAAACCCGACGTCGTATACCTGGATATTCAAATGCCACAAGTCACAGGTATTGAGTTGTTAAGTATGCTCAACCCCGATGACATGCCTTATGTTGTATTTGTTACCGCCTACGATCAATATGCGATCCAAGCATTTGAAGACAATGCATTTGACTACCTATTAAAACCTGTAGAACCTTGCCGCCTTCAAAAGAGTGTAAAACGGTTAGCTAGGTTAGTCAGAGAGTCAGCGAAGCCAAGTCAGAATATTGCAGCGATTGCTCCAGAGCGACTAGACCAAATTCCTTGTATTGGCCACAACCGGATTGTGATTATGGCTGCCGACACTGTTGAAAGTGCATACTCAGATATCAGTRGTGTTCACGTGCGTAGCGCATCATTAACAGCTACATCTCAAATGACACTTAAAACGTTAGAAGAGAAAACCTCCCTGCTCCGCTGCCATCGCCAATACTTAGTCAATATCCGCCTGATCAATGAGATAAAGCTATTAGAAAACGGACTGGCTGAGATAATCACTCAGTCAGGCTTTGAGATCCCGGTAAGCCGTCGTTACCTCAAGCCTCTCAAAGAGCAACTCGGATTTCAGTAGCCTCACTTAAACATGGATCAAAAAAGCCAACCTATATGGCTGGCCTTTCGCTTATCGAGTGACTTAATTGATTAATCGACTTGTTTAATTTGTAGCTCTTTTGGCACTTCGAAGAACATGTTTTCTTCACGACCTTGAATTTCTTCTATTTCATCTGCGCCAAGTTCACGGATGCGATCTAGAATTTGATTAACAAGCTCTTCAGGCGCAGAAGCACCGGCGGTTACACCAATTTTCTTTTTACCTTCAATCCAAGCAGCATCAATATCTTCAGGGCAATCTGTTAAATACCCTGGAGTGCCCAGCTTTTCAGCAAGCTCTTTGAGGCGAGTAGAGTTCGATGAGTTTTTAGAACCAACAACGATAACTACATCTACATCGTTTGCCATTTCACGTACTGCATCTTGACGGTTTTGCGTTGCATAGCAAATATCATCTTTACGAGGGCCTTGGATCTCAGGGAATACACGACGTAACTCTTCAATTACATCCGCCGTTTCATCGACCGACAGTGTTGTTTGGCTAACATAGTGTAAGTTACTTGGATCTTTAACTACTAACGCTTCTACGTCTTCTGGTTTCTCAACTAAATACATGCCGCCAGTATTACTCGCATACTGACCCATAGTACCTTCAACTTCAGGGTGACCCGCATGACCAATCAGAACCACTTCCATATGCTTTCGGCTCGCACGAGCAACTTCCATATGAACTTTTGTCACCAATGGGCAGGTCGCATCAAATACTGTTAAGTCTCGTTCTTTTGCTTCTTTGCGAACAGCTTGAGATACACCGTGAGCAGAGAAGATGACAATATTATCGTCAGGAACTTCATGCAACTCTTCAACGAAAATAGCACCACGTTGCTTCAACCCCTCAACGACAAAACGGTTGTGCACCACTTCATGACGAACATAAATCGGTGGCTGATACATTTCTAGCGCACGTTCAACAATACTGATCGCACGATCGACACCAGCACAAAAGCCCCGAGGGTTAGCTAACATTATTTTCATTTTATTGCTCAATTAATTTTCACTTTATTGCCAATCGCTTAAAGCGCTACAAAGTCATAACTACACAGTTCGCATTCAGCGAAGCCAAGTATTCTACAGTGAAGCGCTATTACAGTGAAGCTTTGGCGTAAACCGGATTCAAGCGGCGTTATTCAACAGCTAAAATATTTACATCAAAAGTTACATCTTGGCCTGCAAGAGGGTGGTTGAAATCAACCGTTACAGAGTCGCCTGCAATTTCAGTAATGATGCCCGGGATTTCCATACCGTCAGGGCCAGAAAATGCCATTATCGTGCCAACTTCTACTTCAGCATCACCAACAAATTTAGCACGATCCATATGGTGAATATGATCTGGGTTTGGCATACCAAAAGCATCTTCCGCTTTCAACTCGATAGACTTTTCCGTTCCGGCTTCCAGGCCAATTAAGCACTGCTCAAAGTTTTCACTCAGGCTACCATCACCCATAATAAATTTAGCCGGCTTACCCATACTTTCTGTACTGTCGGCAACTGAACCATCCTTCATTTTTATCGTAAAATGTAGGGTTACTGCTGAATCATTTTTAATTGCTGCCACGTTACTTTCCTTAGACTGGATAATTATTATTTTGCAGACGCAGAATAAACAAAAAGCGCTACCGGGATCAACCGACAGCGCTTAGGGCTATTCTAATATGTGAGTCATAAAGTGACTTCGAGACAATCTATAGGTGCGTCATAACCCTATTTGCTTTCATCTTTCTTACGAAAGCCATCTAAGATGATCATAGCTGCACCAATACAGATACCCATATCGGCTAAGTTGAATGCAGGCCAATGATATGTGCCCCAATAGAAATCTAAATAGTCGACAACAAAGCCATGTACTACTCGGTCAAAAACATTACCAACAGCACCGCCAATGATGATGGCATAAGCCACATTATTCCACTTTTCCGTTGCTGGCAGTTTACTCATCCAGTAGGTCAGCATTCCCGTCACACCAAATGCAATACCTGTGAACAGCCAACGTTGCCAACCACCTTGGTCACTCAAAAAGCTAAATGCAGCACCATAGTTATGAACATATAAGAAGTTAAAGAAAGGTAGAACCTCAATGCGGTTCGCCCAGCCATAACCCATATTGTCCATCACAAATAACTTAATACCGATATCTGCTAGAAAGACGACTAGAGCTAGCCATAACCAACGTACACCCGATTGTTTCAATGCTAATGATTGTTCGCTCATCTATGTTCCTAAAATTAAAAATTTCTTAAACAGTGCTTATCAAAGCAGACGTTCCTAAAACCTAAAAAATAACCCCAGTAGATACTGGGGCTATAAAAACTCAATAAAGTTCAATCGTTAACTATAAGATTAAGCGAATTTACGCGCTTCACCTTCACCAGCAACGTTTGTTACACAACGGCCACATACTTTCTCGTGACCTTCAATTGTGCCAACGTCTGGCGTGTGGTGCCAACAACGGTCACACTTCTCTGCTTCAATCGCAGCCACTTCAACGAATAGACCTTCAAAGTCTGTCGCTTGAGCTGTATCTGATTTTTCGCTTAGAGGTTTAACAACCGCCGCTGAAGTTAGAAGTACGAAACGTAGCTCATCTTCAAGCTTGTTGATCTTAGATGCTAGAGCGTCGTCTGCGTAAAGTGTCACTTCAGCTTGTAGAGAACCACCAATGGTTTTCTCTTTACGAGCATCTTCAAGAAGCTTGTTCACTGCGCCACGAACAGACTGGATTTCACCCCAGAATTCGTTACTTAGTTCTTCACCTTCTGCAAGACCGAATAGACCTTCGAACCACTCACCGGTGAATACGAATTTATCACGTTCACCTGGCATTTCATTCCAGATTTCATCTGCTGTGAATGACATGATTGGAGCCATCCAACGAACTAGTGCTTCTACAATGTAGTAAAGCGCAGTTTGGCAGCTACGTTGAGCGTGGCCGCCCTGCTTAGCTGTGTACTGACGGTCTTTAATTACGTCTAGGTAGAAAGAGCCCATTTCGATAGAACAGAACTGCATTAGACGCTGAGTTACACCATGCGTGTTGTACTCTTCGTATGCTTTAACAATTTCAGCTTGTGCAGCTTGTGCACGGCCTACTGCCCAGCGATCCAAAGCAACCATTTCTTCAGCTGGAACTAGATCAGTTTCAGGGTTGAAACCGTTCAAGTTAGCTAGGAAGAAACGAGCGGTGTTACGGATACGGCGGTATGCATCAGCAGAACGCTTAAGGATTTCATCAGAAACCGCAACTTCGTTCGTGTAGTCTGTAGAAGCAACCCATAGACGCAGGATATCTGCACCTAGCTTGTTGGTTACATCTTTAGGTGCAACAACGTTACCGATTGATTTAGACATCTTACGGCCGTTACCATCAACAACAAAACCGTGCGTTAGCACTTGCTTGTATGGTGCTTCATCTTTCATCGCGATAGATGAAATTAGAGAAGACTGGAACCAGCCACGGTGTTGGTCTGAACCTTCAAGGTAAAGATCAGCAGAGTTGCCGTTGTACTCTTCACGAGAATCAACAACCGAGTAGTGAGTTACGCCAGAATCGAACCATACATCTAGTGTATCAAGAACTTTCTCGTATTTGTCTGCATCTTCAGCGCCCATAAGGTCAGCTGCGTCTACATCCCACCAAGCTTGAATACCTTTCTCTTCAACTAGTTTTGCTACCTTTTCGATAAGCTCTAGTGAATTAGGGTGAAGCTCAGCTGTTTCTTTGTGAACGAATAGAGCAATTGGCACGCCCCATGTACGTTGACGAGAGATACACCACTCAGGGCGACCTTCAACCATACCTTCGATGCGGCTTTGACCCCACTCAGGCATCCACTCAACACTTTTAATTGACTCTAGTGCTTTTGCACGTAGGCCAGCTTGATCCATAGAGATGAACCACTGTGGTGTTGCACGGAAGATGATTGGAGTTTTGTGTCTCCAACAATGTGGGTAGCTGTGCTCGTAAGCGTGATGATGCAATAATGCACCCTTCTCTTTTAGGACTTCTAAAACAGAGTCGTTCGCTTTAAATACGTGTTGACCAGCAAATAGCTCAGTATCCGGTAGATAAACACCGTTTGAACCTACTGGGTTAGCGATTTCTAAGTCGTATTTTTTACCAACCACGAAATCCTCTTGACCGTGACCCGGTGCAGTATGAACAACACCAGTACCAGAATCAGTTGTTACGTGATCGCCAAGAACCGCAGGAACAGTAAAGTCATAGAACGGGTGGTTGAACTGAGAAAGCTCAAGATCAGCACCTTTCGCAAAACCTAAGTTGTGGAAGTGCTCGATACCCGCACGATCCATAACATCTTTCGCTAGTTCAGAAGCAACAAGGATACGTTGAGCAGGTTGCTCACCATTAGCTTCAACTTGGATCAATACGTATTCAAGATCGTCACGTACACATACTGCGCGGTTAGCTGGCAGTGTCCATGGCGTGGTAGTCCAGATAACGATAGAGATTTCGCCTTGGCCTGTATGACCTTCAGCAAATGTGAATTTCTCTAGAAGTGCTGCTTCATCTGCCGCTGTGAATTTCACATCGATAGACGGAGATACTTTATCTTTATATTCAACTTCCGCTTCAGCCAGTGCTGAACCACAGTCTGTACACCAGTGAACAGGTTTAAAACCTTTCAGTAGGTGACCGTTATCTGCAATTTTACCTAGTGCACGGATGATGTTTGCTTCTGTTCCGAAGTCCATAGTGCGGTAAGGTTTGTCCCACTCGCCCATGATACCAAGACGCTTAAAGCTTTCTTTTTGGCCTTCAACTTGACCAGCAGCGTACTTGCGACATTCTTCACGGAATTCAGATGCAGAAATTTTCTGACCTGGCTTACCTTTTTTCTTCTCAACCATTAGCTCGATTGGAAGGCCGTGACAGTCCCAACCTGGGATGTACGGTGCATCAAAGCCAGACAAAGTCTTAGATTTAATAATAATGTCTTTAAGAATCTTATTTAGCGCGTGACCAATATGGATATCACCATTCGCATAAGGAGGGCCATCGTGCAATACGAAAGATTTTTTACCTTTCTTTGCCTTACGGATTTCACCGTAAAGATCTTCTTTGTACCAACGTTTAAGCATTTCTGGCTCACGATTTGCCAGATTGCCGCGCATTGGAAACCCTGTTTCAGGTAAGTTCAGGGTATCTTTATAATCACTCATCGATTCTTAATTCCGTTATATTGGGCGAAGTTAGACATTATGTTAATCGGTGGAATCATCCGATTAATTCTTTAGCTGAAGCAGCCACACCCTTGCGGCTTCAGCATCCAATTCTATTTGATTTTTTAATGCGTCAAACGATTCAAACTTTATCTCGTCACGCAATTTGTGCAAAAGTATTACTTCTAACKGTTTACCATACAAATTGGCTTTAAAGTCAAAAAAATGCACTTCTAATTGTTGTCTTACACCACCGACTGTAGGGCGCTGACCAATATTAGCCACGCCACCAACGACACAACCATCCAAATTCAAAACTTGAACAACATAGACGCCTGACACAGGTGAAACACAACGTTTAAGGGGGATATTTGCTGTAGGAAAACCGATTGTTCTACCTAATTTACGACCATGAGAAACACGGCCGCTAATGCTGTAATCACGCCCTAGCATCTCTGCACTTAAATTCAATTCGTCTTTCGCTAATGCGTTACGAATTGCAGTACTGCTAACCCTTAACTTATTCAGACAAAAACTTTGAGTGCTAACCACTTCAAAACCATATTTTTTGCCTGCTTCTTGAAGCATTGCAAAGTTACCAGTACGACCTTTGCCAAAACAAAAGTCATCACCAACCACTAAAAACTTAATGCCTAGCTTTTTAACCAATAACTCTTCAATAAATGCTTCTGCCGTTAGGTTAGCGAAATGCTTATTGAAATTCACACACAACAAACGATTGATATCCAGTTTGCTGAGCTGAACAAATTTATCTCGTAAACGAGTTAAACGAGCCGGTGCTTTACCTTTCGCAAATAACTCCATCGGCTGAGGTTCAAATGTCATCACAACGGAGGGCAAACTTAATTGCTCTGCTTGTGCTGCCACTTGATTCAATACTTCTTGATGCCCTAAATGAACACCATCAAAGTTACCAATGGTTAATACACAGCCATGATGCTGCGCTTTTATATTGTGAATGCCTCGGATCAGTTCCATTGTTACCAGCTAAAATCTGTAATTTTCATCATTTATTGTGTGAAACCGACGGATTATATACTAATCAGTATTAATCTGTCGCTGCTTTTAAATCTTTTACTCGGACACCGAGAATAAGCACTGTGGCTATATAAGCAATAGCTCCCAAGCCTATTAACCCACTAAGCATTGCTGCTCGGTGAGCAAAACTCCACTGCAACCATTGTTGCATACTTTCTAGCTGCCAAAGGATCACTGCAACCATTGCACTGCCAGCGAGCAATAGTTTTACGCTGAACAATAATGTTGTTTTCGTTAAATGATAAACACCTGAGATATGTAAGCCTCTGTATAACAGAGCCATATTAACGAAAGCAGAAAGAGCAGTAGCAATAGCTAAACCAACATAACCATAGAAATATGCAAAGATTGCATTGAATACCATGTTAGTCACCATGGCGATAATGCCGTACTTCACTGGCGTTTTGGTATCTTGACGAGAATAGTAACCTGGAGCTAATACTTTAATCAGCATGAAATTTAACAAGCCAGATGCGTAAGCCACCAGAGACATAGAGGCTTGATTCACGTCATGAGCTGTAAACTCTCCACGCATAAACAGTACCATCAGCATTGGCTTAGCTAATACGATCAAACCAAGCATTGCTGGAATACCAAGTAATAGCACCATGCGGACCCCCCAATCCATCGTATTCGCAAACCCTTCACTGTGAGCATCAACATGCTTACGAGAGAGAGCCGGCAAAATCACAGTCGCAATGGCGATGCCAAACAAACCAAGTGGAAATTCGAGTAAGCGATCAGAGTAATAAAGCCAACTAATAGAGCCGGTAGCTAAAAAGCTCGCAATAAAGGTATCAAACAGCAAATTAATTTGGCTAACCGATACACCAAAAAGCGCAGGTATCATTAAAGTGCGGATCTTAACTACGCCAGGATCTTTCCATCCCCACTTAGGTTTAACCAATACGCCGGCTTTAATCAAAAAAGGCATTTGAAAAAGGAATTGAACTAACCCACCAAGAAAGACACCGATGGATAAGCCAATTTCAGGTTGATCTAAATTGGGAGCAAGAAACCAAGCACATCCAATAATCATCACGTTTAAGAATACGGGGGTAAATGATGAAACCGCAAATTTCCCCATGGTATTAAGGATTGCACCAGATAAGGCAACAAACGTAATAAACCATAAATATGGGAAAGTAATTTTAAGCATGAAGCTTGCGAGTTCAAACTTCGGAGCTGACGGTCCATCATTAAGCCAGTCGATAAACCAACCTGCACCAAACATTGCAGTAATGACACCGGAGCCTAGCACCCCAACAACCGTAACAATAGAAACCAAAACTCCAAGAGTACCTGACACCTTTGCTATCAAGTCTCGGGTTTTGTCTTTATCACCTGCGGCCTGATATTCCGTTAATACAGGTACAAAAGCTTGAGAAAACGCTCCTTCAGCAAAAAGCCGACGTAAAAAATTGGGAATTTTATTAGCAAAGAAGAAAACATCGGCACTGGCTCCTGCTCCCATTAAGTTAGCTACTACGACATCACGTACTAGCCCTAACACACGAGAAACAAAAGTCATTGCACTGACTATCATCCCTGACTTTAAGAGTCGCTTACTCACAAAAACCTCTGATGCTGGTTGAAGAGTTGCCATTTCAATCGTACGATCGTTCTTTGGCAATCATATTTATTAGCATTGGTCTAAAAATGCTGTTAGAATCCCCGCCATCTTAACCGTGATGACCTCTCCATTCCAAAGTTTGTTTGGTTTAGGTGGGTTTTTGCACAAATCATTTGACAATTAAGCGCTAATGAGGGATAGTCCTCGCCCTTAAATTGTCACCGAACTAAGTTTTTGGGAGTTAGACCCTTGGCAAACAGTAAATCTGCTAAGAAGCGCGCTATCCAAGCTGAGAAACGTCGCCAGCACAATGCTAGCCGTCGTTCTATGATGCGCACTTACATGAAAAAAACTATTGCAGCTATCGAAGCTGGCAATAAAGAAGCTGCAACTGCTGCTCTTGTAGAAGTTACACCACTTCTAGACCGTATGGCGACTAAAGGCCTTATTCATAAGAATAAAGCTGCTCGTCATAAGGCTCGTTTCACAGCTGCAATTAAAGCTCTTTAATAGCGCCGCGATTACAACGTGAAAGAAAAAAACCGGCTTCTGCCGGTTTTTTTATATCTAAAATTTGCCATTGACCAGTAATTGACCAGTAACTTCCCTATCTACCAGTCAATTAAATGATTTATTTGCAGTAAAGCCCGTGCAGCAACTCAATCATTGCCTTTACTTCATCACTACTTAATGTGTAGTAAACCGTTTGTGCTTCTTTGCGCGTTTCAACTAGCCCATCTCGACGTAGCCACGCTAAATGCTGCGATAAAGCTGACTGACTAAGCTCTAGCTTTCCACATAACTCCCCAACCGACAATTCAGTGTTATGCAATAAACATAGGATCTGCAAACGTCTTTCATTTGCCATCGCTTTTAATAACACTACTGCTTGAGCAGAATTTTGCTCCATTTCTTTTAAATTCATTTGATGGCCCCTGAATTACCACTATCCATCAAGTGCATCATATAGCAATACTCAATGGCTCTACTGACTAGCATTGTTTTTTCAGATGATAATCTGTTCTATCGTAAACGACAAAAGATATCATTCAAACAATTGGCTAAAGTCTGCGTCACACACGTTTTTCACCGCTGGGTGCTGAATCATCCTTTCAGCGAAGATGACATAATACTCTTCTTTCAACTCTTCAATATGACCGATGAGTTGTAGCGAAGTATCATCTGCGACTTCTGACATATATAAAGTCGGAGCTAAAAAGATCACATCATCATGGTAGCGAGCAAAAGCTTTCATTAAAGCAGCATCATCGAACTCGCCTAAAATATCGGGTTTGATTCCCTGGCGATCAAACCATTGTAGGACTTTCCGTCCCATAGATGTTCGGCTACCAGGAATGAGTAGCTTCCTTTCCTCCAATACGGCAGGAAAACTAACCCCCTCTACATTTCCAGAACAAAAGAAGCTCATACCACTTTCACCGAGCTTTTTGCTGAATAAGCCAGGGATCTTGCCTGAGTCCACAGGGCAATCTGACAAAATCATATCTAACTTATGTTGGGAAAGTTGTTCTAGAAGCATTTCATGGGTCGATTCAAAGCAACGAAGGTGGATACTATTGTCTGCCGGGACAGTCGACCTCAGTATCTTACTTACTAAACGTTTAGATAAAGCATCGGCGACACCGACATCAAATAAAATATTCGAGTGTTGGCTGTAATTAACGATATCAAGCATTTCATAGCTTAAACCAAACATACGATCAGCATACTTGAAGACTAGCTGACCAAGCTCCGTTGGCTCAACACTGCGCCCATTACGTTTCGTTAGCTTGCCATCCATTCGTTCTTCAAGCGCTTTAATCTGTCMGGTTACAGTTTGAGGAGTCAGAAATAAAGCATCTGCCGCTTTTGTTACAGAGCCTTGTTTACAGACCATCCAGAAGTAATACAGATGGTTATAGTTTAAGTGAGACATGGTGATCTTAACGTTAGTGTTTGAACCCTATTTATAGCAAATATGTCACACAGCCTCAAAGACTTCGGTAAAAACGATAAGTAATCATAAAAACCTCGAAAATTACGAAGTCTAATCTTTCGCACTGTCACATTAGGAAAAATAAATTCGAAAAAAATTAAATTATTTTTCTTATCAACAAAAAACACACCACATTTAAATCATTAAAAAACAAAAACTTAAGGTAGCATTATTTACTAGTGAGATAAGTTACCACCAATTAATTACAAAATAACCCCACCTACATAGAAGTGTAATATTACTGAAATATTTCCCCTCTAACATCACGCTCAGATTAAACATACAGACTAAACACAGACTGACACAGTCAACGGAGAAAACATTATGAACCAAGCTACTACTGCAGCAGCGCCAATTTCGAGCACTACTCGCTGGCTACGCTGGGCTAACTTGGCATTCATGCTTTACCTACTATTACTTGCAGTTTCAATGGTTGGTACAGGCTTTAAATGGGCAACAGGCGAACAAGCAAAGGTTCTTTTCGAATTTGCTTCTCACCCAGTTGCAGGCTTAATGATTGGTTTAGTTGCAACGGCTCTGATTCAATCATCAAGTACAGTTACTTCTATTATCGTTGGTCTAGTGGCTGGTGGTTTACCTGTTGAACTTGCTATCCCTATGATTATGGGTGCAAACATTGGTACAACAGTAACCAACACCTTGGTTAGCTTAGGTCATGTTCGTTGTAACAATGAATTCAAGCGTGCATTTGCAAGTGCAACTATTCATGATTTCTTCAACTTATTAGCAGTAGCAATTTTCCTACCTCTAGAAATGGCATTTGGTATTCTAGAAAAGATTTCTCACTGGTTAGTATCTCCAATGCTAGCGACTGGCGACATGAGCATGAAGGGCTTAAACTTCATCAAGCCAATCACTAAGCCTGTTGTAAGCGCAATCAAAGAGCCTCTATCAACATTTGGTGACACAGTTGGCGGCATCATGCTTATCGTTTTAGGTATCGCAACTATCTTTGTGGCTATTACTGTTATGGGTAAGCTAATGAAGAGCCTAATGGTTGGTCGTGCTCGTGAAATCCTAAAAAATGCAATCGGTCGTGGCCCGCTACACGGTATCGCTTCTGGTTCTATTGTTACTGTTCTTGTTCAGTCTTCTTCTACGACAACAAGCTTAATGGTTCCACTAGTAGGTTCAGGCGTTCTTAAAGTTCGTGATGTTTACCCATTCACTCTAGGTGCGAACATCGGTACGTGTATTACTGCTCTACTTGCTGCTACAGCAGTATCTGGTGAGTTCGCAGTATTCGCATTACAAATTGCTCTTGTACACCTAGTGTTCAACATTATGGCAACTGTGTTTATCTTTGGTATCCCGTTCTTACGTGAGCTACCAGTTAAAGCCGCTGACATTATTTCTGACATGGCAGTGAAGAACAAAGCTGTTGTTGCCGGTTACCTAATTGCAGTATTCGTTGTACTGCCAGGCACAATCTTGTCTCTGACTGCTTAATAGTTATATAGCTTAACCGCTAAAAAACATCGCTTATAGTAAAGCCCGTAACTTAAGTTACGGGCTTTTTCTTTTTAATTAATGGAGACAATCATAAGAAAGCTTATGGATAAAGTGCTCCTATCTGTTCCATCAAACTTCCCACCACTCCTCAGACTCAATTATCTACAGCACAAGTACCAAAGACCAACTTGCAGCACTCAGCAAGATAGACTCCCCCTTCAGCCCCATAGAACATCCCAATACGATTTTTCGCCGTATACACCTTGTAAACCTTGGTAGTTGCCATCATTGAGGGGCAACTATGGTAATGATATCGATAGCAACAAACTCTATGACATTATGGGCTTGTCCAAAGTCACTCTGTCATAACAAGCTAGAACGAAGAATGAGAGTGATAGAGTCACCATATTTCACCAATAAAAAAGGCTGCCCTAAGGCAGCCTTCTATTCAATCGACGCTATCTAAATCAAACCGAGAAAGGGTATTTAATTGCATCGTGGCATTCGTATCCTTCCACCCAAAAGTCATCCATAGTTACCCAGGTTTCTAAATCTTCAAGAGACTTAATCTCAGGGTTAATATGGAATGTTGCAGGAGCAAGAGGCTCGCGCTTTAACTGGATATCACTCATTGGCGCAAGTTGGTCTTCATAGATATGAGCGTTAACAATCTTATGGTAAGCCACACCAGCTTTCTTTCCGGTGATTTGCGCAATGATTGCTAGGAACACATACACTTGAACCATATTAAAATTCAAGCCTAAAGGCACGTCACAAGAGCGCTGAGTACTATTTAAATACAAAGTATCGCCAAGCAAAGAAAAATGATGGCTGTACATACAAGGTCGTAAGCACCCCATGTGAAACTCGCCAGGGTTATAGAAGTTAAGAATCTCACCTCGGTCATCAACACCGCGTTTCAAATCATCAACAATCTTTTTAAGCTGATCGATATGACCACCGTCGGGCTTAGCCCAAGCTCTTCCTTGAACACCGTATACACGGCCCATGTCGTCTTCACCCTTACGGTAAGGGTTGTTCAACCATGCATCATTCAGGTTTGAGTTCGCATCCCAGGTCTTAGTTCCTAACTTACGAAAATCTTCCGCGTTATCATAACCACGAATATAACCAAGCAATTCAGCAACGGCTGCTTTCCAAAAACTTTTACGAGTCGTAACTAGTGGGAACTGATTATTACCAACATCATAGGTGAGGTCTGCATTGATAACGGTTAGGCAACGTTTGCCTGTACGCTCATTCTCAATCCAAGTACCTTCATCTACAATACGTTGACAGAGTTCTAAATACTGTTTCACACCAGTTCCTTACTTCGTTTTTTGTGGAATTTCGTCTTTGAAATGGCCGCGTTTATACGCCCATACCATCATTAGAATACCGATGATGACCATAGGCAATGATAGGATTTGTCCCATAGAGATAAATCCGCCAAACAAGCCTAAGTGTGCATCTGGTTCGCGCACGTATTCTACTAGGAAACGGAATGTTCCGTAACCCGCTAAAAATAATCCAGATACAGAGCCTAATGGACGAGGTTTCTTAATGAACCAATTCAGAATGAAGAACAGTACGATACCTTCTAGCGCCATTTCATACAGTTGAGATGGATGGCGAGGCAATGGTCCACCGTTCGGGAATACGATTCCCCAAGGTGCATCTGTCACACGTCCCCACAATTCACTGTTCATAAAATTACCTAAACGTCCCATCCCAAGGCCAAAAGGCACTAACGGAGCGATCATGTCTGCAACCCCGAAGAAGGTACGGCCATTCTTTCGGGCATACCAAAACATAGCGGTGATAACCCCTAATAGGCCACCGTGGAAAGACATACCACCAGTCCATACCTTAAACAGGTAAAGAGGATCCGCAAGGAATAGGTCAAAGTTATAGAAAAGCACATAACCAACTCGACCACCAATCACCACGCCTAGAAAGCCAGCGAAGAGTAAATCGGAAACTTGTTCACGATTCCATCCACTATTAGGCTGGTCTGCACGACGGTTCGCTAACCACAGCGCAAACATAAAGCCGACTAGATACATTAAGCCGTACCAACGAACAGAAATTGGTCCTAATTCAATTAGAACAGGATCAATATTGGGGAATTCAATCAAACCCGAAGACATAGTTTGCTCTCTATTAAAATAAACTTACAGCAGCATTGTGCTGGCAATAAAAACTAAAAATACAGCGAAGATTTTTTTAAGGATTGGTGTTGGCAATTGAGTCGCCAAACGCGCCCCTATCTTAGTTGTAAATATGGATGCACAAGAAATAGCCAGTAACGCAGGTAAATAAACATAACCCACACTATATTCAGGCAAGTGAGCAACGGTTCTGCCGTGCCAAATAAATCCAATCATGCCCGACAGTGCAATTACACTACCACACACAGAAGAAGATCCGACGGCCTTACGCATTTCGATTCCATGATGGTTTAAAAAAGGCACCGACAATGATCCTCCACCAATACCAGCAAGACTCGACACCACACCAATACCACTGCCACAGAGCATAGTTATAGGTGAGCTCGGCATCGATTTTTGCGAAGTATTCCGTATCGAAAGCAGCATCTGAATAGCCAGGACCAGTACAATCACACCAAATACTTTAGGAAGGTATTGGGCAGGAATAGCATCGGCAATAAAGCTACCAAGAAAGCCCCCAACGACCACACCAGGCATTAACCACTTGATGACAAACATGTCTACGTTGCCAAGTTTCAAGTGATTTAATGCAGAAGATCCAGAAGTGACGATGATCGTCGACAAAGATGTCGCCAAAGCAATTTGCATCGCTATATCAGCCGCAATACCCGCTTTAGGAAGTAAAAATAGTAACGCAGGGACAATTAATAACCCACCGCCAATACCCAATAGCCCAGCTAATACACCAACTATTGCGCCTAGCATTACTAGTAGGCCAATTAATTCAACACTCACACTGTTTTCCTATTTTTTACCAGCTCGGATAAACCCAGAGAAACCGCGTTCTTCCAGATAATCGAGCATCATACTATAGATAGCACTTCCATAAGGCTGAGTTAAAGCACTATGTGCAAGATTTTGTAACTCTTGATGAGTCGACTGACGAATAAGATACTTTATTCTGGCGACGTTCGAGGTGTTCATACTAAGTGCATCATAACCCAGTCCCACTAGCAATAAAGCACCAATAGGGTCGCCAGCGAGCTCTCCACAAATACAAACTGGAAGCGAAAACTGCTTACACGTATCCAGAATTTGCTTAAGTGCCATAATCACCGCAGGGTGCATAGATTCATAGACATTCGCAACACGGGAATTGTTCCGATCAACTGCTAATAAATATTGAGTTAAATCGTTAGTGCCTACGGAAACAAAGTCGACTTTGTCTGCTATAAGCGGCAGCAGATAGAGCATGGAAGGCACTTCTATCATTATACCAACTCGCGGCATTCTGACTCGGCTATCCAGTTTTTGAACTTCTTCGTAGGCTTGCTCAATCAGCTGTAACGCATCATCTAGCTCCTGAGCGCTAGAGATCATTGGCAATAAGATACTCAAGTTCTGATGTTCACAGCTAGCTCTAAGCATTGCTCGTAACTGAACAATAAAAATATCAGGATGGTCGAGAGTAAAACGAATGCCTCGCCAACCTAAGAAAGGATTATCTTCTTCAATAGGCAAATACGGAAGTGCTTTATCTCCACCGACATCGAGCGTTCGCATCACCACTTGTTTAGAAGGGTAAGTATCTAAAACAGAACGGTACAGCTTTACCTGCTCATCTTCAGATGGAAAACGGTGTTGTAACAAGAATGATATTTCAGTTCGATACAAACCGACACCATCAACACCTTGGTTAATGGCAATATTAGTATCTGCACTTAAGCCTGCATTTAGCATGACTTCAATTTTTCTGCCATCTTCGGTGATTGCTGGTTGGTACAGATCCTTATTGACCATAGAAGAAAGCTCTGTCTCTTCTAAAACCAGTTCGCCATATTCTTGCAGCAAGCTTTCATTAGGTTCAATGAACACATCGCCGCTATAACCATCGACAATCGCCTGTAAGCCATTTACTTGCTCTAAATTTAGAGTCAGCCCCATGACCGCAGGAATACCCAAAGCACGAGATAAAATCGCCGCATGGGAGTTAGCAGCTCCCTCTAAAGAAACCACTGCTAGTAATTTCTCTTTTGGGATAGATGCTAAAACAGAAGCGGTAAGTTCACGTACAACTAGGATGATAGGCTGATCAATCGACCGAGTTTCTTGCTCTGTATTATGCAAGAAATACAGCAAACGCTGCCCAAGTTCTCGAATGTCTTGAGCTCGCTCTCGCAGGTACACATCAGACATACGCGCAAAGCGATTGGAGTAAGTTTCAACAACTTGTCTCAACGCCCAATCAGCGCGATCGCCTTTCTGAATCTGCGCCTTGAGATCGTTACGCAGCATCGGGTCATTCAATAAGTGAGTAAACAAATCAAAAATCGCTAGCGCATCTTTATTGATATCACTATCTAATCTTTTACGCATCCGACGAAAATCATTAAGCGCATTTTCGATAGCGACCAGTAGCAACTCATGTTCTCGTTCAATATTGAGTGTTGAGGCTGGGTATATTTCTGTAAGTTCAGGCTGGGTGTTGTCCCACCATAGGTGGCCTATAGCAACACCTGAAGAGGCAGCAATCCCTTTTGTCGCTTGAGTTTCTTGCTCTGCAAGTAACCAATGACCTTGCGTTTGCGCGTGAGCAACAATGACAGCGAGCTGGGCGGCGAGTGTAACTAAAAAAGACTCTTCCATTTCGCTAAACAAACGTGGGGACTTTTGCTGAATAACTAATACGCCCAGCACTTGTTTACGATATATGATCGGAGTACCGAGAAAAGAATGATAGATATCCTCTCCCAGTTCAGGAAAGAATTTAAAACTTGGATGGCGAGATACTTCGGCAAGGTTGATCGGTTCAGCGCTGCGTTTGACTAAACCGACTAAGCCTTCATGGTATCCAATATGAATGCTATCGCCTTGGAACGTTAAGCCTTGAGTCGCCATTAACTCAAGGCGTTCCATTTCATCATTGGCTAAGTACACGGTGCAACATTCAGTTTGCATCGCGTTACATGTCTCTTTTACTAAAATATCTAATGCTGTGTGTACATCTTCTACTCTAGATACTTGTTCAACTATTTCCCTTAGTTGACTGAGCATGTTTAACCTCTACGTTGTTTACGTTTTCCTTTGGCTTTTCGCTCTTTAAAAGGCATAGCTAAAGAAGCAAACTCTTTCATTGCACGACGGTATACGTCTCGCTTAAAAGAAACCACTTGTCGAACTGGGTACCAATAACTCACCCAGCGCCAACCATCAAACTCAGGTGTACTTCCACGCTGCATATTAATTCGCGACTCATCGCAATCTAAGCGTAGAAGAAACCACTTCTGTTTTTGTCCAATACAGACAGGTTTGGAATCCCAACGAACTAACCGCTTAGGTAACTTATATCGTAACCAATGGCGACTTGTCGCAACGATCTTCACATCCTTTTTTGTAAGGCCAACCTCTTCATATAACTCACGGTACATTGCCTGTTCCGGAGTTTCACCCTCATCAATTCCACCTTGAGGGAATTGCCATGAATGTTGCCCGTATCGTTTAGCCCAGAAGACCTGACCATGGTTGTTACAGATTACAATACCAACATTTAATCGGTAACCATCGCCATCTATCACTGGCCAACCTCTATCTAAATTTTTAATTACTCTGATTTTTCCACATATCCCCAATCGGAGCAAACTTAGTGATGTGATTAAACCTATATTTATCGTTTTTAACGTTACTTTGGATAACTTTTGTTCAAAAAGTAGTTATCAACAAAAGAGTGAGACATAGACCACATTTATTCACCTTTTCTGTGAATAACTGTGTGTAGAATTCTAGTTTTACTATCAAAGATAACAATAACTAACCAGACGCCCCACAAGACAAAAAAGAAAAACATTAAAAATAATAATTACTATACAACAACTTAAAACAAAAACCGCCAATTATAAACTTAACTTACAGGCACTAGATCAACCCAAAAAACAGATCGGTTAAAGATCAACCAAGCAAGGGTTTATCCACACTAAACAATCCAAAACCCATTTCTAAAGATATTTATCAAGTATTTATTGCACTTAACACCACTGTTTATTTACTCAGTACAATTTAATTTCCTCAAATTTTTGCCATCTCCTGTGGATAACCTCTTATTTGATCATTAGTCGCACACTACGATCAATTATTCACCAGCTAATATTTTCTAGAATCTGATAAAATATCCTTTTCCCAAAACGATCAGATCAATGAAATCAGAACCTAAGTCAGAAGCTGAACTTCTAGAAAGAGCTCAAGCCATTGCAGGGCTAACATTTAAGGAACTGGCTGACGAAGCTCATATGGATGTGCCACCGGATCTCAAACGAGACAAAGGTTGGGTTGGACAACTATTAGAGTGGCACCTTGGGGCACCTGCTGGTAGTAAGCCTGAACAAGATTTTGCAAACTTAGGGATCGAGCTAAAAAGTATTCCTATCGGCTATTCTGGAAAGCCACTAGAAACCACTTTTGTATGCGTGGCGCCATTAATTGGCGTACAAGGTTTAACTTGGGAAACGAGCCACGTTCGAAATAAGCTTTCCAAGGTTCTTTGGATCCCAGTTGAAGGAGAACGAGAAATCCCTTTAGCAGAAAGGCACGTTGGATCCCCTCTTTTATGGCAGCCTAATCAAGAAGAAGAGCAAATCCTGAGAAATGATTGGGAGGAATTAATGGAGCTGATCGTACTTGGAAATGTTGGACAAATCACAGCTAGACACGGTGAAGCACTGCACCTTAGACCCAAAGCTGCCAACAACAAGGTTCTAACGGAAGCTTATGGAACGACGGGAAAGCCCATTAAGACCAAGCCAAAAGGTTTTTATTTAAGAACTCAATTTACAGCAAAGATCCTCACCCAGCATTACGCCTAGATCCTCATCCAAATGTTCGTGGATACAGGAAACTCAATGAGTCGTTAAGGATAATTCAATATCACAATAAGTTTGAGTTGGTGTCTCTCCAAATTCGTCGTATGCATTATGTAATCTTAAGTAGGCTTTAGTTATGCCTAGACGAAGCAACTCTTCTTTTACTTTATCCAATGAATTGAAATGAATCGGCTCATCATCTTCTTTTACTGGTTCTAACTTATGTTTGTATTCCACTGCTAGTAGATATTCAGATACATCAGAGCAGCCAATAACATAAACTTTAGGTGGGTTGTAAGAATCTTTGTGGTGCCCATGTAACCACATATCAAGTTGATGTTTTTGCATATTTGAACTCCAAATCTTTTTAAGAGCTTAGTAGAAGCCCATCAAATTGAGAAACTTAAAGTTGTTGTATTAATTAAAATACCAAGAAAAACGTAAAAAGGTAGGAAGTGGATAATTTCCTACCTTTAAGCCCCTTATCAATTCATATTCCAATCACTGAAATAGACACCACAATTGATTCAGAGCGTTTATATGGGGCCAAATGGTATAACTAGCCCCTTACATTACGTTAGTATTCGAGCGCTTAAGACACGACGTAGATGACGAACTCGGCGTTCAGCTGTTACGGCTTCAGGCTCAGAAAATCCAATTGGTCGACCATCACTTTCTAAGCCAATATCTCTTAGAAGGTGGGCATTGCCCCAAGGTAGATCAAAGGCGCTTCGACGCAGTTTTTTCTGCCACGCTTTTTCTTCACGACGAAGGTCTGCACGTACAAGTACTGTAGCTAGTTTTAGGTAAATAGAATGACGCATAATGTTTCTCCAGTTTGAGAGTCAGACTGGGAGAAATAGCGTTTATATGGTGTGAATATTGAAGAGAACTTCTTATTCAGCTGCTATTTCTCCGCAGCCAAATAAGGTTACGGATTAGTTAGTTAGGTTTATCTTGTGAGGTTCGATCGGCCATACCACAAGCAGCAGATATAACAGCTACCATATGGGCTGAACGGGCGGTCGAAACGCAAATATGCTTAATAAAATCAAAATTATTCATTTGCGCCTCCAAGCTAACTAATTAATCCAAAATAAGATGGGTGTTTTTGCAGCGAAACTGCTGCTTTCACGGTTAAATTCTATTCAAATGAGAATATTATTCAACCACTATTTCATTAACATTATGAAAACAATTTATTCACCCGCATAACAGGTTGCATATACTAACAATCATAATCTATTCACTGTGGTTATATAAAATTACAGAGTTTTAAACTAAAAACGATAAAGCCACGTATATTACGTGGCTTTGATTACTCCTGAGACTCTTTAAATTGCACCTTCAGAAATCAAACTGTGTTTATTTAGAAGCCGGTACATGGTTGCTCGTGATACACCAAGCTCTTTTGCCGCTAATGATACTTGACCACCGTGTGACTCAAGGACTAACAACAAGGCATCGCGTTCAGACCTTTCTCGGATACTTTTCAAGCTTCGTCTAGCATCACTTCGTTTAGGTAAGTCGAGCTGATCTTCATCTATCATCACCGAGTCAGACATCAACACAACACGTTTAATCTGATTCATTAACTCTCGAACGTTACCTGGCCAGTGATAGCGGGTTAATGCCTTCAATGCATCTTCAGAGAAACTCCTAGCCTGAGCGTTAAACTCTTTAGAGTATTCTTGTAAGAAGTAACGAGCCAACACTCCAATATCACCAGCTCGCTCTTTCAAGCTCGGCACATTGATTCTCAGTACATTGATGTAGTGGTAAAGCTCTTCATTGAACTCACCTTCAATCAGCGCTTTTTCTATATCAGAGGAATTCGCTGCAAGGATCCTTACATCAACCGATTTTAAGCCATGAACAGTATCCACAGTACCTTCTTGCAAGAACCTAAGTAAATTCATCTGCTGAGACTTAGGCATAGCTAAGATATCGTTTAATAGAATCGTTCCCCCATCAGCTTGTTCTAGCATTGAAGGCTTATCACTATTGATACCAAAGAGGTCAGACTCAATCCTCATTTCAGAAAGTGCTCGGCAATTAACTGTAAGAAACTGATTCTGTGCGCGTGAAGAAGTTGTGTGAATCGCCTTTGCCACCGTTTCCTTGCCAGAACCACTCTCACCATAAATGAGAATACTCACATCCGTTGGGCCGATGCGCTTTACTTGGTCTCGTAAGCGTTTGATCGGCACTGAATCACCAAACAGCCTCATATCACTACTGCTGCCGTAGTTTGGCCACACTTTTTTCTCAAGTTTAAGCATTCCAAGCTGATGGCCAATAGTGCTAAGCAATTGGGCATCAGGGATAGGAGCGGTAAAGAAATCGATACAGAAGTTAACAATAAATTGGCAGATCGTATCTGAACTGAGTTGGGACTCACGGATAAAAGCGATCCAACGAACTTGTTTATGAGTGCTCACCAAATTGGCGATCCCATTTAAACTAAACTCATCGTGACTGAGATCGACAACCCCAATACATGGGCCGGTTTCAGAAATGAGTGCATCGGCCTTTCGTAAATCAGCGCACTGAGTGCAACGCCAACCTACCTGCTCTAGTACAGAAAGCCATGGTTCGTAAGTCCCCCCAACTACAACGAGAGAGCCGGGAACAGAGTCCATTCGGAATTGACTACCCATGAAACATCTTCCTTATTATAGAAAACACAAATCCAGTGCTTTTAAGCCATATATAGCTTTTGAAAACATATAGGCATTTAGAGCACATTGAGACAATGGGCTACATTATAGAGACTGAAGCAAAGAATCTGTCTTAATAATAAGACTACTCAGGTAATTGAACAATTTCCATATGATATGAGATTAGATTCAAATAATTTTCATTTAGATTTCACTATTTGTCATTTAATGATCGGGGTTTGCTTAACTGCATACGCTTTATATCGCCGATTTTTAAACGATAAAAAGCAAAAAACCACCCGAAGGTGGTTTTTATTAATCGATTCTAATTCGTCTATAAGCTTATGCTTGAGGACGCATCGCTGGGAACAAAATTACGTCACGGATAGTGTGCGTGTTTGTAAATAGCATTGCTAGGCGGTCGATACCGATACCTTGACCCGCTGTTGGCGGTAGACCGTGCTCTAGTGCTGTAATGTAGTCAGCATCGTAGTACATAGCTTCGTCATCACCTGCATCTTTCGCATTAACTTGCGCTTTAAAACGCTCATCTTGGTCTTGTGCATCGTTAAGCTCAGAGAAACCGTTCGCTACTTCACGGCCACCGATAAAGAACTCAAAGCGGTCTGTGAAGAATGGGTTGCTGTCGCTACGACGAGCCAGTGGAGAAATGTCCGCTGGGTAGCCTGTGATGAATGTTGGTTGAATTAGCTGAGGCTCAGCTGTTTCACCAAATATCTCTTCAAGAAGCTGACCACATGTCCAGAACGTTTCTACGTCAACGTGTACAGATTTAGCGATCGCTACCATCTTGTCACGATCTTGTAGGTCTGCTTCTGTTAGCGCTTGAATTTCAGCGTGTTCAGGGTTGTAGTGTTTGATCGCATCGAACATGCTCATACGAGCATAAGTGCCACCGAACTCAACCGTCTCGTCACCGTAAGGCATAGAAGTCGAACCAAGAACGTCCATTGCTGCTGTGCTTAGCATTTCTTCTGTTAGATCCATTAGATCTTTGTAGTCAGAGTACGCTTGGTAGAATTCCATCATAGTGAATTCTGGGTTGTGACGTGGAGAAAGACCTTCGTTACGGAAGTTACGGTTGATCTCGAATACACGGTCAAAACCACCAACCACTAGACGCTTAAGGTAAAGCTCTGGTGCAACACGTAGGTACATGTCGATGTCTAGTGCATTGTGATGAGTGATGAATGGACGTGCTGTTGCACCACCCGGGATCACGTGCATCATTGGCGTTTCAACTTCTAGGTAGCCTTTTGAGCTCATGAAGTTACGGATTGAAGAAACAAGCTTAGAACGCACGATGAACGCGTTACGAGAATCTTCGTTCACGATTAGGTCAACGTAACGCTGGCGGTAACGCATTTCTTGGTCAGTTAGACCGTGGAACTTCTCTGGTAGAGGGCGAAGTGCTTTAGTTAGCAGTTCAAACTCTTCCATGTTCACGTAAAGGTCACCTTTACCWGATTTATGAAGCGCGCCTTTAACACCGATGATGTCACCGATATCTAGACCTTGGTACTTCTCTTTCAGTACTTTTTGAACGTCTTTCGCTGCGTATGCTTGGATACGACCAGAAGTTTCTTGAATCGCAAGGAAAGGACCACGTTTCGCCATAACACGACCAGCGATCGCTACTATGTGGTTAAGCTCTTCTAGCTCTTCCTTAGTCTTCTCACCGAATTCCGCTTGAAGATCGCCAGCTAGGTGCTCACGACGGAAGTCATTTGGGTGACCATTTGCTTTGCAGTTTTGGCGGATGTGATCCAGCTTGCTACGACGCTCAGCGATTAGTTTGTTCTCTTCAGGTGAAGAAGCTTCTTGTACGTTTTCGTTTTGAACAGCATCAGTCATTAGAGATGTACCCTGCTTTTATAATTTGGACAGCTATATCTTTGCAAATATAGTCATTTTTACAAATATAGTTGGTAAAGCTTACAGGCCTGATTTCAGGCTAGCTTCAATAAACTTGTCTAGGTCACCGTCAAGTACCGCTTGAGTGTTGCGGTTTTCGATGCCTGTACGTAAATCTTTAATACGCGAATCATCCAGTACGTAAGAGCGGATTTGGCTGCCCCAACCGATGTCTGATTTTGTATCTTCGTTCGCTTGTTTTTCAGCATTTTGTTTTTGAATCTCAAGTTCAAAAAGCTTAGCACGAAGCTGCTTCATCGCTTGATCTTTGTTCTTATGCTGCGAACGGTCATTCTGACACTGAACCACAGTGTTCGTTGGGACGTGAGTAATACGTACCGCTGATTCCGTGGTGTTTACGTGCTGACCACCAGCGCCCGAGGCACGGTATACATCAATACGTAGATCAGAAGGATTAATATCGATCGTAATGTTGTCATCAATCTCTGGGTAGATAAACGCAGATGCAAATGAAGTATGACGACGACCACTTGAATCAAATGGCGATTTACGAACCAAACGGTGTACACCCGTTTCAGTACGTAACCAACCGTACGCGTACTCACCAGAGATACGTACTGTTGCACCTTTAAGGCCAGCCACATCACCATCAGACACTTCAATAACTTCAGTCTTAAAGCCTTTCGCTTCTGCCCAACGCAAGTACATGCGCAGCATCATTGAAGTCCAGTCTTGAGCTTCTGTACCGCCCGAGCCTGATTGTAGGTCGATGTAGCAATCTGCTGCGTCGTGATCACCAGCGAACATACGACGGAATTCTAACTTCTCTAGCTTAGCTTCAAGCTCAGCCAGTTCAGGTTCAACTTCGTCAAACGTTTCTTGGTCTTCTTCTTCAACCGCTAGCTCAAGTAGCCCTTCAACATCCTCAACACCTAGGTCAAGTTGGTCGATAGTTTCTACAACAGCTTCAAGTGATGCACGTTCTTTACCTAACGCTTGTGCGCGCTCAGGTTCATTCCATACATCTGGTTGTTCTAGTTCTGCGTTTACTTCTTCTAGACGCTCTTTCTTAGCGTCATAGTCAAAGATACCCCCTCAGGATATTTGTGCGTTCAGACACATCCTGCAGACGGTTTTTAATAGGATTGATTTCAAACATTTTAGCTCATCATTTATGAGTAGAATTTAACCGAAGAATTGTACTCAAAAGTGTGACGGAGATACAGAATTTTTTAGGCTAAGGCGCCAGAATGCTCAAGTTAAATTCAAATGAATTTGGTAAAAGGCAAAGTAGACAGAAGTGAGTGAGGAAAAGAGAGAAAAGTAAGCCCAGAATTGCACCTAGGCTTACTGTGTAAAGCTATCATTGGTTAAAAATTATTAAACTAAAAATTACTTAGCGTCTAAATGATCGATCATTAATTGCAAAGATTGATTACCACGAAACTCATTAATATCCAGTTTAAAGGCTAGATGAACAGTTTTAACTGATGCATCAGGCCAACGGCGTAAATCCACATTAAACGCGATACCATCTATCATGATGTTGGTTGGATGACCTTTAAACAGAGGCTCTAACATCAATTTTAAGTGCTTTTCACCAACCAGTTTCTGGTGCAGAACTTTAAACTCACCATCAAAAATCGGCTCTGGGAATGCTTGTCCCCACGGCCCACCAGCACGAAGTGTTTCTGCGGTATGCATTGAAAATTCTTCGGGCGTCAATTCACCATCCGATAAAATAATTCCCTTAAGTGCAGTTTCCCCTAGCTCTCTTTTAACGGCTTCGTTGAACAATTGACTAAAGCGCTCAAAGTCTTTTTCCATGATGGTTAAGCCAGCTGCCATCGCGTGGCCACCGAATTTGAGAATTAACCCCGGGTTCTGGGTGTCAATACGATCTAATGCATCCCGCATGTGCATACCTGGAATCGAGCGACATGAACCTTTAATGCTCCCTTCGCCACCATCAGCAAAAGCAATCACAGGGCGGTGATATTTATCTTTAATACGAGAGGCTAAAATACCTATCACCCCTTGATGCCAGTCACGTTGGAATAAAGCTAAACCACAAGGTAAATCATCTTTTCCAAACTGAAGTCTTTCACAAAAAGCCATCGCCTCTTGCTTCATGCCTTCTTCAATTTCTTTACGAGTTTGATTTAAGCCATCCAGTTCGCTCGCCATTCGACGTGCAGCATGAATGTTGTTACTCATTAGCAGCTCAACACCAAAAGACATATCGTCTAAACGACCGGCTGCGTTAATACGTGGCCCTAATGCAAAACCAAAGTCAGAAGCTACCAAGCGTTTTGCATCTCGTTTGGCTATTTCAATTAATGCCTGAATACCAGGGCGAGCTTTACCTGCACGAATGCGCTGCAAACCTTGATGAACCAAAATACGGTTGTTCTCATCAAGTGGAACCACATCGGCAACCGTCCCCAACGCCACAAGGTCAATCAGTTCCATCAATTTAGGTTCTGTCATTCCGTGTTGTGCAAACCAACCCAACTTACGCATGTGAACACACAGTGCCATCATCAGGTAAAAAGCCACACCAACACCCGCTAGGGCTTTCGACGGGAAAGCGCAGCTTTCAAGATTTGGGTTAACCATGGCATCAACCATTGGCAATTCATGACCAGGTAAGTGATGATCGGTCACCAACACTTGCAAACCTTGCTCTTTGGCAAAACGAACGCCCTCTATAGAAGAGACTCCGTTATCTACGGTCATGATAACTTCCGCGCCGATCTCAATCGCTTGCTCAACCACTTCCGGGCTTAGTCCGTAACCATCTTCAAATCGATTCGGGACTAGATAATCTACGTTTGAGCTGCCTAACATACGCAAGGCAAGTACAGACAACGCAGAACTCGTCGCGCCATCGGCATCAAAATCACCGACGATAATGATGCGTTTTTGCTGTTGGATCGCTTTAAACAGGAGTTCAACAGCCGCGTCGATACCACCTAACTTTTGGTAAGAATGTAAGCCTTTTGCAGCGGTTTCTAATTGGCTCGCACTCGAAATACCACGGCTAACATAAATACGCTTAAGTAAATCAGACTGGTTGCCAGCCAATACGCTAATGTCGACTTCAGGGCGACGTTGAATCTCTATCATATTGATTGTGGCTTAATCGAAACTAAGCCCTCTCCTGTTTATTATTAAATAGCGCTATTTATGGTTCTAGGCGTTGCAGTAGTTGAGCCGGCGGAACATAACCACTTACTAACTCACCACTTGGTAGGAAAATAGCCGGCGTACCGTTAATGCCAAGTTCACGTCCTAATTGATATTGATCGCTAACTTGTTTCTCAAACGTGGTCATATCAGCAGAAGGTGTTGGGAATGAACGATTAACTTTAGCGTCATGCATTGCTGCTTGCTTATCATCTGCAGCCCAAATCGTCGCCATCTGTTTCGCAACAGAGCCCGTAGCACCTTGTCGAGGGTATGCTAAGTAACGAACGGTAATGCCTAAAGCATTGTAACCTTCCATTTGAGAGTGAAGTCTTACGCAGTAACCACATGTGATGTCAGTGAAGACCGTCACCACGTATTTTTCATCATCCGCTTTGTATTCAATTGACTGATCAGAAAATGCAGCTATTTTTTGAGCATTTAGTGGCGCTTGACGCTCAGCTAGAATATCGCTGAACTTGCCGTTTTCATCTAACGAGTACAAGGTACCTGCGATAAAGTGCTCACCCGTTTTTGATGAAAAAATAACGCCACTGTTCGTTTGGATTTCTAGTAGACCATCGATATCTGACGGAATTATTTTCACTATTTTGATACCGATTTTTTCAAAACGAGTGGTCAAAGCTTGTAGATCAAAATCGGAACTCGTTGCGGTAGCATCAGCCTGCGTGTCGTTGGCTTGCTCGGTAACAGCCGGCGCATTTTCTGCTGCCTTAGCTGTTTCTGTCGTTGTAGTTTCTTCTGCACCATTACAAGCAGCAAGTAATAGAGGAAGCGTCAATAAAGGAAGACGGCGTAATACGCTCATTAGTTTCACCTTAGTTTTTATTCGATTAAGCTCGTGGGTGGTGTTCGGCATGAATTTGCTTAAGCCTTTCCGTTGCCACGTGAGTATAAATTTGAGTGGTGGATAAGTCACTATGCCCTAAAAGCATTTGTACAACCCTGAGATCCGCGCCGTAGTTCAATAAGTGAGTTGCAAATGCATGACGGAGTACGTGTGGCGACAACAACTCGGTATCGATGTTAGCCATGACGGCATAATGCTTAATTCGATACCAAAAGGTTTGCCTTGTCATTTGACGAGCTCGTTTGCTCGGAAATACCACATCCGAAGTATTTTCACCTAATAATGCAGGGCGACCTTGTTCAATAAAGGTTTCAATCCAATCGACAGCATTTTCACCCATAGGCACTAAACGTTCTTTACCGCCTTTACCAATAACACGAACTACGCCTTGGCGTAGGCTAATGTTTTCCATGGTTAAACTAACAAGCTCCGTTACACGTAACCCTGTCGCATACAAAAGCTCAAGCATGGCTTTGTCTCGTAACTCTATAGGGTCGTTAGGATCTGGTGATTCTAATAACGCATCGACTTGTTCTTCACTTAAATCTTTTGGTAAACGTTGCGGCAGCTTAGGACTAACCAATAACGCACTAGGATCGTCAGCACGCACCTTTTCACGATGAAGGTATTGGAATAAACGACGAATTGCCGACAACATCCGCGCTCGTGATGTTTGTTTAAAGTCTTGGTCGACCAACCAGCTTTGATAGTCCTGAAGCCCGGACAAGCTGATAAAGTCTAATTTGTAGTTATGGTTTTCCATCCACAGCACTAGCTTGGTCAAATCCGCACGATATGAGGCAAGCGTATTTTCAGACAAACCTCGCTCCATCCACATCGTATCTAAGAATTGTTCAACCAACCCGAAATCTAAACTCTGCCCCTGAGATGGCGACTGCATACTGTTTACTCTTACAATCAAAAAACAGATTTGAGAGTAAGTCACCCTACCCTTGATTGCTATAAAAATTGCGACTTGTGTGGATAATCGCTGCAATCAAAAGCGTTTTATGGTTAGAATTCGCAATCCCAAACTAAAACCGACCCTATGCTATGAAAATTGGATTATTTTACGGCTCTACCACCTGCTATACAGAAATGGCAGCAGAAAAAATTCGCGCCATTATCGGTGAAGAACTTGTCGATATTCATAACGTAAAAGAAACGCCGCTGTCATTAATGGCCGACTACGATCTTCTGCTATTAGGCATTTCAACCTGGGACTTTGGTGAGATTCAAGAAGACTGGAATGAAGCGTGGGACGACGTTGCCACGACAAAAGTAAAAGGCAAGACTGTTGCTTTATTTGGTTTAGGTGACCAAGAAGGCTACGGTGAGTGGTTCTTAGATGCGATGGGCTTACTGCATGATGAGCTCAAAACAGTTGGTGCAGAATTCATTGGTTACTGGCCAAATGATGAAAGCTACGAATTTGAAGCATCAAAAGCACTCACTGAAGATAAATCTCAGTTTGTTGGTTTAGCTTTAGATGAAGACTCTCAATACGAACTCAGTGACCAACGTATTGAAGCATGGGTAGAACAAGTGCTGGTCGAGTTTCACGACAAGCTTTAATTCACTAAACACGATTTAATACTTAGGCTTTGCATAAGTTTATTCTGAATTATAGATACAAAAAGGCCTCGTCAATGACGAGGCCTTTTTAATATAAGTTTGAAACTTATGCAGCTTCTTCCGTCAATTCTTCTTGTGGTGCTTTACCAATGAAGAACATGCAGATAATCGCAGCAGCTGTTGGAATTAACCAACCCATGCCAATCTCAAACAGCGGCAACATGTTGAATGCAGACACATCAACACCCGCAACTTTAGCTGCATCAATCAAAGCAAACAGTAGCGAGACTAAAATAACAACACGGTACGCTACTTGTGGGTTTGGTAACTTCTTACGAATGAACGTAAGTGCAACCAATGCAATAGCCACAGGGTACAGAGCAAATAGCACTGGAACAGACAGTGAAATTAGCTGGGCAAGGCCAACATTAGCAACTGTTGCACAAGCTACACCATTAATGATCACCCAAGTTTTGTAAGACAATGGAGTCAAAGAGCTGAAGTAGTCTGAACAAGCAGAAATCAAACCAATCGCAGTCGTTAGACACGCTAGCAATACGATAACCGACAAAACGATTTGACCAGATGGGCCAAATAGCGATTGAACATACAAACTAAGCACTACACCACCGTTATCAGCGCCAGCGGCAACCGTTGCACTTGTAGCACCAAGATAGAATAGTGAAATGTAAACGAAAGCTAGACCCGCAGCGGCAATACAACCAGCGCTGATTAGGTATTTAGTCGTTGCTGCGCGGTCAGTAATGCCTTTGTTACGAATCGCATCCACAATCARCATACCAAACATCAATGAACCAAACGTATCCATTGTGTTGTAACCTTCAAGGAAGCCTTTCGTTAGCGGTTGAGTCAGGTACTCACCTTGAGCAGCAATCATTTCACCTTGAGGATTTGCGAAAACAGCAATCGCAAGAATAACCAAACCGATGAACAGTAAAGGTGTCAAAACTTTACCAATGACATCAATCAACTTTCCTTGTGACCAAGCAAAGAACATCGCAATAGCAAAAAACGCAATTGAGAAAATCGTTAGGTGTGCTTGAACGGCATCAATGAAGAACGGTTTCACAGCCATTTCGTAAGCAACAAGACCTGTACGTGGTGCAGCAAATGCAGGGCCAATGATGATAAAAATCAACACAGCCATGATCGTTGCCGCACGCTTAGGAAGGTCTTGTGTAAGGTGACCCCAAGTTCCACCAGCAACAGCGATAGCAATGATAGTAATAAGAGGTAGGCCTACCGCTGTTAATAGGAAACCAGACATAGCTGGTAATAAACTGTCACCGGCCAATTGGCCCGCTAGTGGTGGGAATATGATGTTTCCGGCACCTAAGAAAAACGCAAAAAGCATAAAGCCCAATGCCATTATATCTGTTAGTTTTAGAGTCTGTTTCACAGATAACCCTTAATTATATTTTTGAAATTAAAATTGTGTTTGCATGAATACCCGAATTAAAAACTGTGTATTCACTCTATAAAATAGTCGCGCATAATGACGAAACACTCATCAAGCTGCAAGGCGAGAGAAAAAAACACTATATTAATTTGCATATTTAACAAATAAGCAGTGCAAATCACTAGATTAATAAAAATAACCAAAATCATGCACTAGTTATATTTATTAACAAACACAAAACAAGCGACACCTTTAACCAAACAAAACATTAACAATAGAGATTAAAACTTCTATTAGGACAATAAACAGAATAATCATGAAAAGTAACGAATTAAAAACCAAAGGGTTTAATTTCAAACGCTTCGCTATAGAGGGTGGCCAAACGGGTATGCCTGTCAGCACCGATGGCGTAATGCTAGGGGCATGGGCAAACTTAGATTCTTTACGTTCAGTTCTCGATATTGGTACAGGCACAGGTTTACTTGCTTTGATGATCGCACAGCGTTATTCACACATCAGCGTACAAGCTATTGATATAGATAAACATGCGATAGAAGCAGCCCAATTCAACTTCAACCAATCACCATGGTCTGAGCGCATACAGTTGACCTATGGAGATGTACTATCCCTCAACAACCAAGAATTGTTTGACTCTATTATCTGTAATCCTCCTTACTTCAATAATGGTGAACAATCCCAGAAACAACAGCGAGCAACGGCAAGGCACACTGACACTTTAGATCACCAATTATTGATTGATCAGAGCTTTGCTTTAACATCAAGCACCGGTACTGCTAGTTTTATTTTACCAATCACGGAAGGCGAGCAATTCATCGCACTGGCACAAAAATCTGGTTGGTTTCTTTCTCGTCGCCTTGATGTTCAACCTACCCCGACGAAACCGATAAGCCGCGTTCTATGCGAATTAGCTAAACAATCGCAAGATAGTCACTACGATCAGCTTACAATTCGCGATAAATCTGGCTATAGCGACCAATTTATCGCACTGACTAAAGATTTTTATCTGAAGATGTAGAAATACCATGTGATCCTAATCACTAATGCTTCTATAATGTCCGACTACTCTTTTTTATCTTCTGCCATGTTGAGCAGAAAACATTTATTGCTTGTGGAGAAACAACAGTGATCAGAACCTTTGCAGAACTCGATCTAGACCAAGACCTGCTGAAAGCAATTGACGAAATGGGCTACGAGCGCCCAACACAGGTACAGGCCGAAGCCATCCCACAAGCGTTAGATGGAAAAGACGTTTTAGCTTCTGCACCAACAGGTACTGGTAAAACTGCATCATTCGTACTTCCAGCTCTGCAATACTTACTGGATTTTCCACGTAAGAAAGCAGGCCCGGCACGTATGCTTATTCTAACTCCAACTCGTGAGTTAGCGATGCAAATTACCGAGCAAGCACGTGAGCTTGCAAAGTACACCAGCTTAAACATCTTCACCATCACTGGTGGTGTGATGTACCAAGAGCACGCTGACATCCTAGGAACAACTCAAGATATCGTAGTTGCAACACCAGGTCGTCTAATGGAATACATTGAAGCAGAGCGCTTTGATTGCCGTGCAATTGAATGGTTAATCCTAGACGAAGCTGACCGTATGCTAGACATGGGCTTTGGCCCTGTGGTTGACCGCCTATCAGCAGAGTGTCGCTGGCGTAAACAAACTTTACTTTTCTCAGCAACGCTGGAAGGTAAAGGTGTCGAAGGTTTCACAGAAGATCTTCTAAAGAACCCAGCAGAAATCAACGCGCAATCTTCACTACGTGAACGTAAGAAGATCACTCAATGGTATCACCGTGCTGATACAGCAGAGCACAAGCTTGATATCCTTAAGCACATCATCACCAAGCAAGCTGAGCGTAGCATCATCTTCCTGAAAACACGTGATCGCCTAGGTGAACTACGTGCTCAACTGGAAAGTGCGCAAATCCCATGTGCGTGGATTCAAGGTGAAATGCCTCAAGATCGCCGTAATAACGCGATTGCACGTTTCCGCGATGGTTCAGTGAACGTACTACTCGCGACTGACGTTGCAGCTCGTGGTATTGATTTGCCAGACGTAAGCCATGTAATCAACTACGACATGCCGCGTACTGCTGACGTTTACTTACACCGTATTGGCCGTACTGCTCGTGCAGGTAAAAAAGGTAATGCAGTTTCTATCGTTGAAGCGCACGATCAACTAATGATTGAACGTGTAGCTCGTTATACTGACGAGGCGATCAAAGAACGCTTTATTGAAGGTATGCGCCCAACGCATAAGAAAGCGGCGGTAACTAAGAAGAAGAAGCCGAAAAAAGAAGACAAAAAAGCCGTAGAAAAACAAAAAATCGCGAAGAAGAAGAAAATCGCGAAGAAAAAGAAAGCAGCAAAGAAGAAGTAACCTTGTTGCTTGAATGATTTTACACATTCAATAAAAAGCCCCTTGCAGTTCGCTGCAAGGGGCTTTTTTAGTACTTAATACTCTTGGTTACGTACCACATTTATTATTTATTGTACGCGGCCACCATCACTGGAAATAAACAAACTTAGCCGGTATTACTTCTGTTCTTCACGCTTAAAAACAAGCTCTTTTGCATTCGACTCATCTTCGACAAAGTAGTAACCCGCCGTATCAAACTGAGTCAAAGCTTCAACAGAATCGATTTTGTTCTCAATAATATAACGAGCCATCATGCCGCGCGCTTTCTTCGCGTAGAAGCTGATCACTTTATATTGACCGTTCTTACAGTCTTTAAACACTGGCGTAATAATTTGACCATCTAAGCTCTTAGGCTTCACCGCTTTGAAATATTCATTGGAAGCTAGGTTGATCAATACATTATCACCCTGAGCATTTAATGCTTCATTCAACTTATTCGTGATCAGGTTGCCCCAGAACTGGTACAGGTTCGTACCACGCTCGTTAGCAAGGCGCGTTCCCATCTCTAAGCGGTACGGTTGCATCAAGTCTAACGGCTTCAATAAGCCATACAAGCCTGAAAGCATACGCAGGTGACCTTGTGCGTATTCAAAGTCTTCGTCTGTTAGTGTTTCAGCGTCTAGCCCTGTGTATACATCACCTTTGAAAGCAAGGATCGCTTGGCGCGCATTTTCTTGGGTGAAGGTTTCGCTCCATTGCTCGAAACGCGCAACATTAAGTCCTGCTATTTTATCGCTCACTTTCATTAAGGCAGAAACATCAGCCGGCGTCAGCTTGCGACACACTTCGATTAGCTCTGCAGAATGCTCAACAAACTCAGGTTGACTAAAACGTTCAGTCGCCAATGGTGACTCGTAATCTAATGTTTTTGCAGGGGAAACGACAACTAACATAACTTTGATCCTATTAGGCTAGATAATYGAAACTTGAGAATGGAGCTAGAGTATAGAAAAAACATCACTTTGTCTTTATGACTCTTCCTATTACTTCAATAGGTTTACGGCGTAAGCTTGCCTCTAAAAACAAAAAGACCAAGGCGTAATACCTTGGTCTTTGTCGTGTTTAGGATACTCTCGCTGAGAGAAGAAGCTTACTTCTTAGTGTTATCCCAAATACCATCTTCTAGTTGAGACTTAAGCTCAGGGAAGTCATTCGAATCGAATGTTGGTACTTTACCCGCTGCTAGTTGACGGTTGTAGTCTTTCGCTAGCTTAATAACGATACCTGATAGCAGGATAATCGCTACCAAGTTAACAATCGCCATTAGACCCATTGATACGTCAGCTAGTGCCCATACCGTAGGTAGTGTCGCTAGAGAACCAAACATCACCATACCAAGCACAACGATACGGAATAGCACTAGGCCTTTCTTGTTATTGTGCTCTAGGAAGATAAGGTTAGTTTCTGCGTAAGAGTAGTTCGCAATGATTGATGTGAAAGCGAAGAAGAAAATCGCAACCGCAACAAAGATGCCACCCCAATCACCAACCTGAGCTGTTAACGCACGCTGAGTTAGCTCGATACCTGTGATTTCRCCATGTGGCACGTACTCACCAGACATCAGGATAATTGCAACAGTAGCAGAACAGATAACAATAGTGTCCATGAACACACCTAGCATCTGCACATAACCTTGCGATGCTGGATGCGGCGGGTAAGGAGTAGCCGRCGCCGCAGCGTTTGGCGCAGAACCCATACCAGCTTCGTTCGAGAACAAACCACGTTTAATACCGTTAATCATTGCTTGAGCAATCGCGTAGCCTAAGCCACCAGCAGCTGCTTCCTGTAGGCCGAATGCACTCTTGAAGATAAGAGACAATACATCAGGCACTTTCTCAATGTTCATTAGCATTACGTAGATAGCAATTGCTAGGTACGCTAGTGCCATTACTGGAACAATGATTTCTGCTGTACGAGCGATCTTACGGATACCACCGAAGATAACGAAAGCAGAGATGATAACGATACCAACACCTACGTAGCTACGCTCTAGGTCAAATGCTGTGTTCATTGCACTTGCAATCGCATTCGCTTGAACCGCGTTAAATACTAGGCCGAAAGCAATGATAAGGAAGATAGAGAATAGAACCCCCATCCAACGCATACCAAGACCTTTCTCCATGTAATATGCAGGGCCACCACGGTAGTTACCGTCGTTATCGCGAGTTTTGTATAGCTGAGCCAGAGTACTCTCGGCAAACGATGTTGCCATACCCAGCATTGCAATTAGCCACATCCAGAAGATAGCACCAGGGCCACCAGCCGTTAGAGCAACCGCAACACCAGCCATGTTACCTGTACCAACACGCGCAGCTAGACTAGTACAAAGAGCTTGGAAAGAAGAGATACCAGCGCTGTCTGCTTTACGGCTGTTTCTAAGAACAGAGAACATGTGGCCGAAATGGCGGAATTGAATGAAACCTAGTCGTACAGTGAAGTAGATACCAACACCAACCAGTAGATAAACTAAGATTGATCCCCAAAGAAGATCATTCATTAAATTAATTAAATCTGTCACGTGAACCTCGTATTGAGTGTAAGCACTGATCATGCCTCCAAGCCCTCCTCTAAATTGCCAATGCCAGTTGTCAATGTTGTGTCGGCATTTGTTATATCGTGTTATTTGTGCAATTTAGATTGTAAATCGTCGCCTCATGCGTCCATTTTACGTATCAGTGTATTTTTTGACGGGCGGATAATGCAGCGAGTTACGCCAAAAATCAATATGCAAAAGGTATCATTTATTTGCATCTTTTCACTGTGAAGTTACCAAGTGTTAACATAATACAAACCAATGGTCGCCAACAAAAGGCACATAAACTAGACAAGTCTACAACAAGAGTTTGTATACACACTTTATAAGAATGTCATCTTATAAAAATCACACAAAGCTAGACTCTATAAGGTATGGCGCACTTGATAGCTTTTCTACTCCTGTATTCTACAAGCCACAAATATAGACCAATATGTCTACGATTGCATTGTAACCAAAATGCTATTACAACTGACTCGATAATTAACATTCTTCCATAGCTAATTTAATCGTTTACTTAAGTTTGTTTGCTCAAAAAACAACCACTAAAACCACTACCTAACGTGATCACATAGAAAAAACACAAACAAAAGCTTCACGTGAATGCAACAATTGGGAAATAAATCAAAGATATTCTGGCTGCATATATGGTACTAAATGGTTCGAATGGAACCACAAACATGGAAAGAGGTAGCTTATGGAAGGCTTTCAATTCGATGATATCGCAGAGATCGATGCACCAAGAACGCAAAAAACTCGTTCAAAACCAGTAAAACGTAAGTGGCGTGAAATAGAAGCTATTAATGATCGTCGACGCTTACAAAAAGAACTAAAAGAAATGGGTATAGGCGTCGATTTCTCAATAGAAGATATTGAGCTTTAACTAGTTCTAATACATCACCCACGATACAAAAAGGCACTCATCATTAGTGCCTTTTTTGTTTTTGACGGCTCACGAAGCAAAATAAAGCAATAAGCGAATCAAACGCATTCTTTCGCACTTTCACGAACACGTTGTGCCAACTGCTTATATTGCTCTGCAATAGTATCTCCAAACACTGGGTCGTCTTCTGGTTGAGCCCATTTCGATTCCACTACCTGCCAATCTTCAATGGTAAAAGCATCAACAATGATCGGTAGGATATACCTCTCTTCTAAGTCTAAATGCTTTTTCTGCAATTGAATAAAGCTATCTAACTGGTCAATGAAAACTTGTTGGGGTACTACGGCATCTTGCAAGATCATCTCAACCACATCTAAAAACTGAGCGGTTTTATCAGATAAAATTTGATGCTCACTCTCTAAATTATCGATCGACTTCGACGACCCGTAAGTCTCTAAGTAATGATGGTAAATAATATCTTCTTTAGGGTGATGAACCGATTCAGAGTGACTAGCAAGGTAACTGACTATCTCTTTTATTAAGCTATAGTTGATCTCTTGCTCATTGTTCAACTGAACGAGTTTCTTCTTTAAAATGGCGAGCAATTGCACCATATACCCATGCTCGCGTTTGATCCTTTCAATCATCATAGTTACGACCTCCATTTCACTTACTTTTTGTAAGTGTATAAGGTCATAATTAAAATCGTATTGATCCTGGTCGAAAAACAATCAATTAGATACAGTCATTGGCAAATTCCACGCAATAGGTTGTATTCCACGCTTTTCAAGATCTTGATTTGTTAAAGAAAAGTGCTGACATCCAAAAAAACCACGTCGTGCAGAAAGTGGTGATGGATGTGGAGAGGCTAGAACGGTGTGCTTACTGGTATCTATACCCTGACCTTTCTTTTGCGCATGTGCTCCCCACAACAGAAATACCATAGGTTCCTGACGAGCATTTAATTTTGCAATCACTGCATCGGTAAATGTCTCCCAACCGCACTTGGCATGAGAGTGAGCTTTACCTTGCTCTACCGTTAGCACAGTATTGAGTAACAGCACTCCTTGCTTCGCCCAAGAATCTAAATAACCATGAGCTGGAATTTCAAAGCCAGCAATGTCTTGTGCTAACTCTTTATACATATTGCGTAATGAAGGAGGAATTTTTACTCCTGGCAGTACAGAAAAAGACAGGCCATGAGCTTGATCTGGCCCGTGATAGGGATCTTGCCCCAAGATCACCACCTTAACGTCTTCGAACGCCGTCATGTTGAAAGCGTTAAACACATCATGATCAGCAGGGTAGATATTTTTCCCTGACGCCCTTTGCTCAGCAACATAGCTTAACGTCTTCTGAAAATAAGCTTGGTTCTGCTGCTCGTGAATAAAGTTATCCCAAGTTGTTGAGGTCATATACTACTCCTAAAGCGAATCTATGCTTAGTGTACCTGATTGCATTGACTCTTTAGGAGCAGTAAATATTATCCACTTTTTTGTGGTGTTCGATAATGACCATGGTTATGGATGTGACGATTGGGAATAGGTAGGCGGGGAGCGCCCGCAAAGACAACACTCGAAATATTCAATAATGTAGCGTTTGAAAAAGATAGTGAATACATAGTGGCACCCTCCGTAGGAATAAAATAGGCAATACACTGGAATTACCTATTAAAGTTCATGAAAGAAAGATGCCAACTTATTTAGTGTAAGGGTTACACCATTGATTCTGCGTGGAATTTTCTTAAGGCCTGAATTTCAGCTTTCCACAGCTCTGGCTTAATGGTTTCTAAAATCAATGGAATACCATTGAATCTAGGATCAGCGGCAATATACTCAAAACATTCCCAACCGATTTCTCCTTCACCAAGAGCGTGATGCCTGTCGACTCGGCTAGCAAATTCGGCTTTAGAATCATTAATGTGCATCGCTCTTAAATAGTGCATACCGACAATACGATCAAACTCTGCAAAGGTTTCTTCACACGCTTGTTTTGTTCGWAAATCGTAACCAGCAGTAAAAGTGTGGCAAGTATCAAGACAAACACCAACACGAGATTTATCTTCAACCTGTTCAATAATTTGCGCTAGGTGCTCAAACCTCCAACCTAAGTTAGTCCCCTGTCCTGAAGTATTTTCAATTACAGCAATCACATCAGGTACCGCCTGGTGAGCCAAGTTAATCGACTCTGCAATTCGCGCTAAGCACTCATCTTCTGAGATTTTCTTCAAATGACTCCCAGGATGAAAATTCAACAACGTTAGGCCCAGTAAATTGCAACGCTCCATTTCATCAATAAAAGCTGCACGAGATTTCTCTAGCTTTTCTTCTTCTGGTGCTCCTAAATTTATTAGATACGAGTCATGTGGAAGTATATTTTCCGCCGAAAAGCCCAGCATTTTACAATTGGCTTTAAACGCACTAATGGTTTTAGCTTCCAACGGCTTCGCAGCCCACTGACGTTGGTTCTTCGTAAAGAGAGCAAATGCATTGGCTCCAATTTCGCGAGCACGCATTGGAGCGTTATCAACACCACCAGCAGCCGAAACATGAGCACCGATAAATTTTTGATGTCCAGATGAGAAATTATTTGTCATTAAATCACTTTGTACTTTCAGAATACGCATCAACCATCATAAGTTTGTCTGCGTGAGTTCAATTAAAACTCCACTTTGTAGTAAAATTACACCAAAATGGAACTGTTAARTTTTCTTTATAGTTTGAAATAAGTTGTAATCACTTTGTTTTCAAAGCTTTTATTGATTTAACTCAATAAAATTACCACTATAAAAATAAGGTTTTTGGTTGTTTTTTGACTTACATCAATACTACTATACCTCTAGTTAGGTATATATTAACCAGCTCAACAAAATTCGAAAGTTAACACCACAAATAACCCACATTAGTGGACTAGGAGATAGTGATGATCCAAGGTATTCAAATTACAAAAGCAGCAAACGACGACCTACTAAACTCAATCTGGCTACTAGATAGCGAGAAAAACGAAGCTCGTTGTGTTGTTGCTACTACTGGTTACGAAGCAGATCAAGTAATCACAGCTGCAGATCTAGGCGAGTACGAAAGCCGTGAAGTTGCAATCGAAACTGCACCTCGCATCGAAGGTGGTCAACACCTTAACGTAAACGTTTTAAAGCGCGAAACGCTTGAAGACGCCGTAGCTCACCCAGAAAAGTACCCACAGCTAACTATCCGTGTATCTGGCTACGCTGTTCGTTTTAACTCTTTAACAGTTGAACAGCAACGTGATGTTATCGCACGTACTTTCACTGAGTCTCTATAATTAAGAGCCTTAGTTTAGACTAAAATTGATAAAAAAACGGCGCTCATTGAGCGCCGTTTTATTTTGAAAGTTTTGCTTCTAAAATAAGGAGAGTCACTAACCTAATTCCCCTTATCTATCGAATCCTATTTCTGAACTCGACGTAATACTTTTTTAAGAGCATCAAAGTCATTTGCTAACTCTTCAGAAAGTAGTTCCATTGCCGCGTGTTTTGCTAATGGAGCTGGCAACTCGATATCACCGCCTAAAATCTCATCTACTACTTCTTTAAACTTCGCAGGATGGGCTGTACATAAGAATAAGCCTGTTTCACCTTCTTGAAGCTGTTCATCTAGCAAGCGGTATGCGATAGCCCCGTGTGGTTCACACAAATAACCTTGAGCTTTAAGATCACGAACTGATTCAGCACTTTGCTCATCAGACACTTTACCTTTACCCAAAGTATCTAATCCCCAACCTTTCAGCTGACAAAGTTCTTCTATGCGTGGCCAGTTGTTTGGCTGACTTACATCCATAGCATTTGATGTTGTCGCTACAGTTGGCTTTGGATCCCACTTACCTGTTTCTAGGTAACGAGGAACTGTGTCGTTTTCATTGGTCGCAGCAATGAAGCGTTTGATTGGTAAACCTAATGCTTTCGCGAGTAAGCCAGCCGTTAAGTTACCAAAGTTACCACTTGGTACTGATACCACTAGGTTTTCTCGCTGCTCTTTAGTCAGTTGAGACGCTGCTTCAAAGTAGTAACAGATCTGAGCCATTAAGCGGCTGATGTTAATTGAGTTAGCAGAGTTTAGGCCAATCTCTTCGCGTAATTCAGCATCATCAAATGCTTGTTTAACAAGTGACTGACACGCATCAAAGTCGCCGTCGATAGCAACAGTGTGGATGTTTTTACCCAGAGTACAGAATAGCTTTTCTTGCAGTGGGCTAATTTTTCCATTCGGGTATAGGATAACAACATTGATATCTTCCATACCGTAGAAAGCATGAGCCACAGCAGCACCAGTATCACCCGAGGTTGCAGTCAAGATAGTGATCTTTCCGCCGTCAGATACTGCCGCTAAAGATTGAGCCATAAAACGGCCACCAAAATCTTTAAATGCTAGTGTCGGTCCATGGAAAAGTTCAAGCGCATATACGCCGTCTTTTACTTGGTTAATTGGTGCTGGGAATTGGAACGCAGCATCAACCAGTTGGTTAACTTGCTCTTTTGGAAGCTCGTCACCTATCAATGCTGATAAAATTTTGCCACTACGAGAAATAAAATCTTCTGCTAATAGTGCATCGATATCATCAAACTTAGGTAGCTCTGATGGGAAAAATAGACCTTGATTACGGCCTAACCCTTGGCGTACTGCCTGGCCAAAAGATACTTGTTCGTCATTTTCTTTGATGTTGTACAGCTTCATAGCTCACTTCCTGTAACGATCGAACCCTGTTTGTCTAAACGACAAATGTGAACGAATCCTTCTTCATTTTGTACATAATTTTGTTCTAACCAGCGTGCAACACGCTCAGCGACATCTTGCTCTTTGCAAATGCTAAAAAGAGTTGGGCCACTACCGGAAATACCTGTAGCTAAAGCACCCGCTGACGCCGCGTATTGGCGAGCACCAGCAAACCCTGGAAGCAGTTTCTCACGATATGGTTCTGCGATCACGTCTTTGATCATTTTCGCAGCAAGCTCAGGTTGGCCTGAATGGCAAGCATGAATAAAGCCAGCCAGGTGACGACCATGTGCAATCACATCTTGGCGACGATATTGAGACGGTAAGATTTCACGCGCTTCAGCTGTGGAAACCTTAATACCAGGGTAAGCCATTACCCAATACCAATCATCAAAGCACGGTACTTCTTGGCTAATAATACCTAGCTCTTCTAGCATCAGCTGTAAGCCACCTAAGTAACAAGGGGCTACGTTATCGTAGTGAATTCCACCCGAAATTTGACCTTCCATCTCACCCATTAAGGCAAGTAGTTCCATTTCGTTTAACGGCTGACCATGAAAACGATTCAAAGCATCAAGAGCAGCAACAATAGAACATGCACTTGAACCTAAACCAGAACCGATAGGCATGTTTTTTTCTAAAGTCATTTCAAGTGGCTTAAGTTCACCACCTTTTTTGGCTAACTCACGAGCAAACACTACCCAACAATCGTAAACAATATTCTCTTTGGGTTCAGTTGGAAGCTTTGAAACAAAGCTTCCTGCCGTTTTTAATGTGAAAGGTTCATCACCAGATTTCACAAGAACGCGGTCACCAAGTAGCGTGCCATCGATGGGGGAAACCGCAGCTCCTAACACATCGAAGCCTACGCTCACGTTACCGATTGAAGCCGGAGCGTAAACTACAACATCCATATCACTTGAACTCATTCATTAAACTCCTAACTTCCAACCAAGAGTACGCATCACATCTGAGAATACGCCTGCAGCAGTTACTTCTGTACCCGCACCATAGCCACGAAGTACAAGTGGAATAGGCTGGTAGTAACGACTGTAGAATGCCAATGCGTTTTCACCATCTTTAATCTTGAACATTGGGTCATCGCCATCAACGGCTGCAATACGAACCTTACATTTACCGTCTGCAATTTCACCAACATAGCGAAGAACTTTACCTTCTTCTGCTGCAATCGCTGATTGCTCTTGGAAGTAAGCATCCGCTTCAGGAAGGCGAACCATAAACTCATCAACACTACCTGAGTCGTCAAAACCTGGTGGAAGCGCTTGATCTACTTCTACGTCTTCTAGTTCTAATGCCATACCCGCTTCACGCGCCAAGATAAGTAGCTTACGTGCAACGTCCATACCTGATAAATCATCACGTGGGTCAGGTTCAGTAAATCCATTGTCTTTGGCAATATTTGTTGCTTGGCTTAATGTCATGCCTTCATCTAATTTACCAAAGATGTAAGAAAGAGAGCCTGATAAAATACCGTTGAATTTCTCTAGTTCATCACCCGCTGAAATTAGGTTCTGTAGGTTTTCAATAACTGGCAGACCAGCACCTACCGTTGTTTCGTACATCAACTTACGACGAGAGCTACGCGCAACTTCACGTAGTTGATGGTAGTAAGCCATGCTTGATGTGTTCGCTTTTTTGTTTGGCGTAACAACGTGGAAACCAGCCGCTAAGAAGTCAGCGTATTGATTTGCAATAGATTCGCTCGACGTACAATCAACCAATACTGGGTTAATAATATGGTTACGCTGAACCAGAGCGACTAGGCGCGCGAGACTAAAGTCTTCAGACGCATCAGACATACGGTCACGCCACTGATCTAGTGGAAGACCTTCGCTATCTAGTAGTAAGCCCTTGCTGTTCGCTAAACCACATACGCGGATAACTATCCCTTTCTCCGCCAGTTTGACCTGTTGGCGCTTAATTTGGTCGACCAACTCGCCACCAACACCACCAACACCGACAACAAACACATCAAGGAAGTGCTTAGAGTTAAATAGGTTTTCATGACATGCTTTAATAGCTTCAGATATCTTGTCTTCTGGGATAACCGCAGAAATTGCACGCTCTGAAGAACCTTGTGCAATAGCCACAATGTTAACGTTCACTTCAGCTAAAGAAGCGAAAAATTGAGAAGCGACACCACGTGAAGTACGCATACCATCACCCACCAGCGTTACGATGGCTACGTCATTCATAAACTCAACGGGCTCTAACAGACCATCTTTAAGTTCTAGTTCAAACGTTTCTGACAATACTTGCTGAGCTTGAGCTTTGTCTGCAGATTCAATACAGAAACTGATGCTGTACTCTGAAGAAGACTGAGTGATTAAGACAATAGAAACACCCGCTGATGACATAGCGCCAAATACGCGACTAGCCATACCAACCATACCTTTCATACCAGGTCCAGACACGTTAACCATTGTTAGGTCACTTAATGTCGTAATACCTTTAATGGCTAGGTTATCTTCACCAGTATCTTGACCAATCAGAGTGCCTGCCCCCTGCGGGTTAAAGCTGTTTTTAATCAGGCAAGGGATATGGAATTGTGCGATAGGAGCAATAGTCTTAGGGTGTAATACAGATGCACCGAAATAAGACAGTTCCATTGCTTCTTGGTAGCTTAATGATTTAAGAAGACGTGCATCATCAACCAAACGAGGATCACAATTATAGACACCGTCTACGTCAGTCCAAATCTCACAACAGTCTGCACGTAAACACGCCGCAAGTACCGCTGCAGAGTAATCAGACCCGTTACGACCAAGTGTCACTAACTCGCCTTTATCGTTACCGGCAGTGAAGCCAGGCATAATATTGACATGGCCGACAGGCAGTGGTGATTGACGGAAGTTTTGTGTTGAAACTTCAACATCAACCATCGCTTCTAGGTGATCACCTTGAGCATATAAGTATTGGATTGGATCAATCAGGCTAGCTGGTTGGCCTTTTGCTTCTAATACTGCTTTCATCAGTTGAATAGAAACACGCTCACCTTTACTGATGATGCGAGCATTCACGTTATTAGGGCACATACCCAATAAATTAATACCGTGAACAAACTGACGCAATTGTGAAAGCGACGTTTTTACTTGGTTATCAAAAGCAGAACCGTCAACATTTGGCAATACTGCTTTAATTCCAGCAAATAGCTCTTGAAATGATGACTCTAAGTCACCGATTTGCAGCTCTGCTTCACCATTTTTTAGCGCACCGTCAATAACTGCGACTAATTTGTTAGTTGTCTTACCTGGCGCAGATAGAACTACTGCCACTTCTTCTTGCTGAGCATTATTAGCAATGATATCTGCCGCTCGTAAAAAACGGTCTGCATCAGCTAATGATGAGCCTCCAAATTTAAGAACTCGCATCCCTTCCTCCATAAATCGTAAAATTTGGTACAAAAAAAGGCCTGTATCTTGTGGGATACAGGCCTTTTCTTTTAAATCCGTTACTTAGCAGCCTGCCCCAACAATTGTAATGTCGGTAATAATAATGGTTGTGGTCATTACTAGGTGGCTCATAGTCTGCATATCAATATTCAATCAATTCTTTGCGTTTGCTTATCTCTACGTGTACCAATTTTTATTAGGTCACGTCAATGAAAAGTTGGTTTTTTTTCGTATTCAGGCCAATTTTAGGAGTTAAGCGCCATTAATCGTGAAAAGTTCGAGTTTTTTTCACTTTTGATGAAGAAATAAACTTCTTTCCGACTCAACCACTTACCAAATAAGAACCTAGATGCCTATCTCATTATGCAACTTAGGCGGCTAATCTTTCTGCAGCAAGCTTATTTGTATGCTTTAATTAGTCACGTAATACAATAATAATTTTAAGAAACCAAGGAGTGGTAAATGAGAAAACAGCTGTTTTTTTTGTCCTTGGTTGTGCCCGCAATTTGTCAGGCCAATACACTTCCAGAGCTTCCATCCCACACAAAACCATCCGCACATAAGTTTTTTGTTTCTAGTCAAAGCGCTCCCTCAGAAGACAGCTTTGATATTTGGAAAGTCGATGGTGGCTACTCTTACAATGTATTTAAGAGTGTCGATCTCTATGTAGGGGCACGAGTTGATAACTCAATTCAAGGGAATGATAACGGTTTCTTGAGTGGAGTGAGCTATCAGGTATCCGATAAGATCTCAGTAAAAAGTACCTTGCATACCTATGTAAATGACGAGGACAACGACAATAGCAGCACGGTTGCAGCTGAGGTATCTAGCCAAATGCAGCTCACCGACAATCTAAACATACATGCCACTCTTGATTATGAAGAGTGGCAACAAGGTATTGAGTTTGGATTAGGGTTTCGTTTCTAATCTATAAGCTGGTGCGCTGAAAGCAAAACTCCATTCCAGTCAGCATAAATATAATCTCCAGGTTGAACTGGCTGATTATGAATCGATAATGTGACATTAATATCCCCTGCCCCGCGCTTTTCAGTTTTAAATGGACTCGCACCTAAAGCCTGAACACCCAACTCCATTTGCGACATAATCCCTACATCACGAACTGCACCATTTACGATAATACCTTCCCAACCATTTTCGATAGCTAAGATCGCGAGTTGGTCACCAAGTAGTGCTTTCTGACAGGAACCGTGTCCATCAACGACCAATACTTTACCTTTACCATCGCCTTCTAATACTTCTCGGACCTTTGAGTTATCGTGGTAACAACGAACCGTTACGATCTCTCCCCAAAAAGCGCCCTTATGACCAAATGTTTGTAAAGGTAGTTTGAGCAACGTAACTTGCTCTTCAAACTGGTCACATAAGTCTGGTGTTATATCTTGCATATTTCCTCCATGAGATAAGGGGACTGCAAATGACAGCTTCCCTTAATGCATCTCTATATTGTTTAAAATCCTTTATTCGCTAGTTTACGAATATTCACGTAGAGCGTTTGACTCTCCATGAATCAAAATTGCCTAAGCACTCTCGCTTCATATCGACTAAGCAAGACTGCAAAAATAATCGCTGTCCAGATACCTGATAAATAGCATTCTGCTGATACTTGTTAGCCAGCGCGATGGCTTTTGGTAAGTCTATCGCTACGGCGATGCTTTTCTCATACCAATTAAAGGCCTTATCACCTACACGTCCCGAAGTGAACTCGTATCCAGCTAAGTCTCTAACAAGCTGTTGATTTCTTTCTTCGTTCTTATCTATAGACAGTATGGCACTTCTTGGGTTCCAAGCCGTAACTATTATGAAACTTAGTTGATTTGGTAGCCGTTCGAAATCAAAAAACGATGATGCATAAGCATGCCAAAGATTCGAGTCTATACTCACAGCAGTACCCGTTATATTTGTATTTATACTATTAGTGTTTGTTACATTTCAGCAATTGATATAAATCAACAAAGTGAATGGAATTAACATTCACGCATTGTTAGCAAGCTGTTAAGATTATAGAATCCACTGCAATTACTAGAAGAATAATGAACGACGTACTCGGAAATACGTTTTCAGGCAAGGCTTCAAGGATGGCGGATAGCTGAAGTAAGTGTTTTTTTGAAAACTTTGAGTTATTATCAAAATTACATTACCTGTATGTTATGTTTTTGCCTAGAATTTATTCTATTAGCACAGTTTCGTCACAAATTTAGGTACCGCCAAATGCAAACCCCGCAGATTCTTATCGTAGAAGATGAGCAAGTAACTCGTAACACTCTTAAGAGTATTTTTGAAGCAGAGGGATATGCTGTTTTTGAGGCTAGCGATGGTGAAGAGATGCACCAAGTGCTTTCTGACAACCAAGTTAACTTGGTGATTATGGACATCAACCTTCCTGGTAAGAACGGCTTACTGCTTGCACGTGAGCTACGTGAACAAGCAAATGTAGCGCTAATGTTCTTAACTGGCCGCGATAACGAAGTTGACAAGATCTTAGGTCTTGAAATCGGTGCGGATGATTACATCACCAAACCATTTAACCCACGTGAACTGACTATTCGTGCACGTAACCTTCTTAACCGTTCGATGAGCACAAGTGCCGTAACGGAAGAGAAGCGTAGCGTAGAAAAGTACGAGTTCAACGGTTGGATATTAGATATTAACAGTCGCTCTCTTGTTAGCCCTGATGGTGAAGGTTACAAACTACCACGTTCTGAATTCCGTGCTTTGCTTCACTTCTGTGAAAACCCAGGCAAAATTCAAACTCGTGCAGACCTTCTTAAGAAGATGACAGGCCGTGAGCTTAAGCCACACGATCGTACTGTAGACGTAACTATCCGTCGTATTCGTAAGCACTTTGAATCTGTATCTGGTACGCCAGAGATCATTGCTACGATCCACGGTGAAGGCTACCGCTTCTGTGGTGATCTAGAAGAGTAACCTTTTAGACCGAAGTAAAATTAAAAAAGGTGATGTGCAAACATCACCTTTTTTATTGCCTGTTATTAATCTGCGAGATTAGTAAACAGCGTCAATCTTAACGTCTTTCTCAACTAACCATTGAGTTTTTCCAGCTTGTTCCACTTCCAAAGCTACGTCGACAGTTTGCTCGACATCAACACCTAGCTGCCACGTGAATGCCACTTCCCACTGACTCTCATTATGAGTTCGTAAATCTAGATCGTCGCCATCAATTAACCAAGTATTTTCACCTTGCTTAATTGAAACATTATTCACGGTTAAATCGGCAGGAAGATCTGCAGTTGAAGCTAAATTCAGAGCACCGTGTAAGTTATGCTCCGAAGCCTCACCAATCGTTGGCATCTTGTTCAACCATAAATTACTTTTCAGCGTGACTGTCGATTGAGCCACTTCAATTTGACTATCTTGGTCCCAACTCACGTTGGTTGTCGCGCAGCCCGCTAAAGCAAGCGCACAAACTAATGCTATTTTTTTCATTCGATTACCTTTGATTTAACCAACTTTTCAGAACTTCGATATCATTCTGATATTTATTATTTATTTCGCTAACCCAGTCTGCCACATTTTCCCACCAGTCAGGTAGATCTGGCGATTGCGCTTTTTGAGCGACTTGTTGAATGCGTTTCAAACCAATAGATCCTGCAGCGCCTTTAATTTTATGGGCTTCAGAAACAATGTTCTTTTTATCTTTTGCTGTCATATGTGCATTTAGAATCGACATATAGTCAGGCATCATATCTTCAAACATTGTAATGCTGTCGAATACAGGCTTCGAACCTACGATATCAATATATGACTCCAGCATCTCAAGGTCGAGTAATGACGTATCGACCGAGACTTCAGATTTAATTTTCGGTGTCGATACTTTTGGATCTAGCGTAGCCGATGACTGGGATTCAATAGAGCGAGTTTTCTTATCATCACCTTGGCTAGATGAAGATTGAACAACTTCTCCGCCAATCAACTCTGCAATCACACCCTGAATCGCTTTTACTGATAGCGGCTTACTAATAGCTTCATCCATTCCATTTTCAATATACTCTTGCTTATTGTTCAGTACATTCGCTGTTAACGCTACAAGTGGAGGAAGCTCCGCGTATTTATCGCGGTAATAGTGCGCAACATCAAAGCCAGTCATGTCGGGCAATTGAATATCCAGTAGCACTAAGTCGTAAAGCTCAGGAACAAACTCAACTTGTGCGTCTTGACCTGTCATGGCGACAGTCACTTCATGGCCTAAGCTTTCGAGTAGAGAGCGTGCAACAGTTACATTAAGCTCGATATCTTCAACCATGAAAATCTTAAGCTTTGGTTGCTTTAGGATCACTTTATTCAACACTTGGCGATCTTGAATAACCGGAACGCGAATCGAAACGGTGAACGTACTACCAAACCCTTGTTCACTGCTGACGAAGATATCGCCATCCATCATATTGATCAGCTGTTTAGATACCGCCAACCCTATCCCAGTACCTACCGCATGCAGGTTGTCTTTACCTGATTTAACTTGGTAATACATAGCAAAGATCTTTTCGACCTCACCGTCAGGAATGCCAATACCAGTGTCTTCAACTTCCATTGTAATGTTCGCAAAGTCACCTTCAACGTCAGCACTCACAGTCATCACCACGCCGCCATCTTTCGTAAACTTCATCGCATTACTGATTAAGTTCCAAAGAACCTGCCTTAAACGCGTACCATCCGCCTCAATGACCCCTGGTAACTCAGATAAGCGTTCTAAATCAAAACGAAGCCCTTTTTGATCAGCCATCAATGCTGAAATACTTTCCATTTCAGCGACAAAGTCTTCAAAGTTTAATGGTGTTGGGAATAGCTCAAGCTTGTTACGGTCAAACTTATCCATATCGATAATATCGTTGAAGATATTGCCTAAAGTTACCGCACTCACTTTGATGGTTTGCATGTGTTTACGTTGCTCTTGAGTCAGTTGACTATCAAGCAACATTCGACTCAAACCAATGATCCCATTAAGAGGCGTTTTCAATTCATGACTAATAGTAGAAATGAAAGTCGTCTTATCACGACTGGCTTTTTCTAATGACTCTTGGTGTTCTTTACGTTCCGTAATATCACGCCCAAAGCCAACTAAACCTAAGTGGCGACCATCTTTGCTATAGAAAGGCACTTTACGTAATTCAAAGTAATTTTGACGACCGTCTGGGTACTCTAGCCATTGCTCATAAGTCAGAGCCTGATTATCAGCAAATACTCTTTCATCCGTCTCAACAACCTGTTGAGCGACTTCTTTGCTATAAACATCCCAAGGTGTAAGACCGACGAGTTCTTTCTCTTTTTTACCCGTCAATTCTTCCACAGCTCGGTTACAGCCAGAAAAGACACCATCTTCATTTCTGTAGTAAATCAGGTCTGGGGAGGCATCAATAAAGGAGCGAAGTAAAGCGGTACGCTCAGCTAATTCGAGCTGTGTTCTCTCTCTTTGAAAAACTTCATTTTCAAGATCTTTCATTGCTTCTTCGCGAGCTTCTTCAGCTTTCTCACGTTCTTCAATTTCTTGATTAAGTTTTTCGATATTGAGCTGGAGCTGCGTATTCAATTCTTGGTCTCTAGAGCGCATATCACCAAGCTTAGAAACCAATTTAGCTAAACGCTGACGAGACTCTTCGAGTTGATCAACAACCACGGAAAGGAAATATACCGCCCAAGGGGTAATTACGAGGCCGAAGAAAACCGAGCGAACAATATCGATATCATCAACATTGCCCTTGAGCGCCAGTGTAATACCAACTTGAACGACGACAGCCAAAGCGACAAGCGCTAAAGCCAGAAGAATAGAGAATCGGACGATACCCAGTTTGACGAGCAAATCGACATAATACTGGGCGAGGTTTTTCATGGGTTTCATTTAGCGCTCCATGCGATAGGACTAGCAATATTCTAACCTGTTTAGTTACAGCAGGTAACTTGCTTAATCACATGTCAGCGCGAAGAAACGCTAATCTGTGGGATATCTAACTAAATCGCCACAGTTCTGATTACATAATTGATGATGGGTGGACACAAGTTTGGCTTCTACCATCGGCTTTCGCCTGATAAAGCGCACTATCAGCCAATGCAACAGCCGATTCCATAAGGTCACCCGGTACTGGCTTACAGGCAATGATGCCTAGACTCACCGTGACAAATTCAGAGACAGTCGAAGTTTCATGGTGTAATTCCAACGCTGCGATCTCTGCATGAATTCGCTCAGCAACAAGCTCCGCACCACTCGCCGTTGTATTAGGTAAAATAAACGCAAACTCTTCACCACCATAACGGGCGACACAGTCAGATGAACGGTTTAAAACTCTAAGGAATGCTTGTGATACTTGCACTAAGGCTTCATCACCATGTTGATGTCCATAAAAGTCGTTATAACCTTTGAAGAAATCGATATCACATAGAATGACAGTGATAGGTAAGTTTTCGCGTACATGATGATGCCAAAGCGTCGTTAACTGTTCGTCAAAGCGACGACGGTTAGAAACTTGAGTCAAGCTATCCATAAAGCTTAAGCGCTCTAACTCTAGATTGGCTGCCTCAAGTTTTTGTTCTGCTAGATAACGTTCTGTAACATCACGGGCCATAATTAACACACCGTTAGTTCCAGACGCAGGGTCTCTAAAAGGTGATTTCACTACGTCGTACCAAGTGAAAGAGCCATCACTAGAGATGGTTTTATCAATATAGCGCAGTGATTTATTCTGATGAAGAACCTGACTATCTGTCTCTGAAAGACGTGCGTACATATTGTCGGGCAATACATCTTGAAGTCGTTTCCCCATCAACTCACTTACATCACTAATACCTAACGCACTAACGAATGGTTGGTTACACGCCTGATAAACCATGTTTTCATTGAAGATGCCTATAGAGTCAGGGCTCGCTTCTAGAATATTCTGCAAGATAGTGTCACGCTGGGCCAAGGCAACTTCAGTGTCTTTTCGGCGCTCCATTTCATTACGAAGCTGCTGCTGAGTATCATGCCAATCTGTAACGTTATGGCTGATAGAGAGGACTCCGTTCTTCTCTCCTTGATCGGACAGTAAGACATCTTGATAAGTTTCGAGCAGACAGCTGCGCCCTTCATGATCTATAGTCCAAGAACGTTGACTCACTCGGCCTTTTAAAGGTCCCTCAGAAATACCTAACATCCCTTCTTCTTCGCGCCCGTACCAGAATTTTTTAAACGCTCGGTTTGAAGCAATCACCTGACCTTGATTATCTTTTACATAAATAAGTTCAGATAGAGAGTCTAAAGCCGTCTTAGCAATCCCTAGTGCTTTTATTTCAGCTTGTAGCTCGTCATCAGAAGCTTGTTTCTGGGTGGCAAACATCAGCCAAGCACGTTGACCACGGAAAATAACTCGGCGGCCAGTTAAAGATAAGTGGAGAGCATCAAAAGTAGAAAGTGACCAAGATAGATCAACATCAGAGAAGTGAGATTCAGATTGGTTTGTCAGTAGCTGAAATAGAGATTCCGCGTTCGTTCCTTTCGGGTAGCGGTAGGCACTACCAATACTTCGAATACCAAGCAGCTGCATCGCCTGTCGATTAGCATGAATAATCTCACCACTTTTTTGGTCGAGAATACACAGCGCAGAAGGGCTATCCAAAAGTAAGTCTTCTAAGTGTCTTTGATAACGAAAGTAAACCAACCAACAAATGGAAATACAAACTAGAGCGAAGGCAATATCAACGCCATACGAAGCAACGACGTTCCATAACCAATCAAAAATTTGCGCCATTGAACCTCTAAATACAAATTACCTGCCTAATAACTACTAAATATWTCATTTAATGCTCATATTATCTGCAGGCAATATTGGTAACGTATACTGAAAAGCATCGTTTATTTGAGATCCTTGAGCACCAGTTTGATCAAGCGAACGTCCAATTTCCGTCATGGCTAGCCAACGGTTTTCACACCAAAGTGGCGACAATAGTGTTGGCCGACGCGCAGCAGAGGAGACACGGTGGAAAATGATATGACTGGGGGTTTTCTGAATCATATCCGTTGCAATCTTTACATACTCTTCTAAGCTGGGGGCTTCTAACCTCCCCGCCTTCCAAGCTTTTGCCATAGTACTGCCTTCAACAATGTGTAGACCGTGCAATTTAATACCGTCAGTACCTACTTTAAGAACTTTATTCAAAGTCTCTAAGTTATCTTGCTGAGTTTCACGTGGCAGTCCAACGATCAAATGAGTACAAACTTTAATTCCCAGAGCACGAGCACGCTGAGTAATTGACTCATAAATAGCAAAGTCATGGCCTCGGTTAATATGCTTCAGTGTTTGATCATTTGCTGTTTGGAGCCCCAACTCCAGCCAAATTTCGTAGCCTTGATTAACATAGTCAGAGAGTAGTTCTAAAACTGCATCCGGCACACAATCAGGTCGAGTGCCAACACATAAGCCAACGATGTCCGCCGCTTTAAGTGCTTCCTCATACATGTTTTTCAAGACTTGAACTTCAGCATAAGTACTAGTGTATGCCTGAAAATACGCCAGATACTTGTTAGCTCGCTTTATCTCACCGGCTCGGTCAGTTAATTGTTCAACGATGCTTTTTACCTGAGTTTGCTCATCAGCAAATGAAGCCACATTACAAAAGGTGCAGCCTCCGCGCCCAATCGTACCGTCACGGTTTGGGCAGCTAAAGCCACCATGTAAGGTTAATTTATGAACTTTCTCACCGTATCTACGTTGTAAGTCCTGACCGATGGTATTAACCAACTCATGTAACTGCATATATAAARCAAGCCCACTAAATAAGAATGTATCTCAGTCCATTTCTGAAAATTAATTACACCCCTGCAAAAAATAGCCAAACACAATACTCAAATAGATTTGCGAGCAACCTATCAAATATCAATAAACATGCAAAAAATCGGTACTATTTGCCTAATGTTGCGCATTTGTTATACAAACTATTCATGCGAGTGCGAAAAAAATGGTCTACATGAGGCAAGTTTCGTTGGAATTACCCAGTACAAAATTGTAGGATACTTACACATATCTGCATTTTTTGTGACTTTAGTTACAATAACGGATTGTAGATAAATCGGTGTTATTCAAATCCAACCTATATAAACCACTAGTTTGTGGTTAAAAAAAGACGAATAACACTATGGATTGTTTTTCTCGCAAAATTTTTCCTGCGAGATACGGAAAGGACTCAAACTGGCTCACCTAGGGCTGGTTTAGATTCATAACTATAAAAGGACAAGGCACAACGGCTTAGGCGAGTTGTACCTAGAATGAACTGGAAGGATGTATCTATGGTAGATAGAGAGCAGAGTGCACAGGGCATGTATACTCCGGAATTGGAGCATGATGCATGTGGTATCGGTTTTGTTGCTCACCTCAAAAACCGTAAATCTCATGATGTAGTAACTCAAGCACTCGATATGCTAGCGCGTATGGAACACCGTGGTGGTCAAGGTTGTGATCCTTGCTCAGGTGATGGTGCTGGTATCTTGCTACAAAAACCTCATGAATTTTTACTTGAAGAATCAGTGTCGCTTGGTATCAAGCTACCTTCTTTCGAGAAATACGGTGTAGGTGTAGTACTTTTCCCTAAAGATGAACACAAACGTGCACAATGTCGCGATATTCTAGAACGTAACGCTCAGCGTCTTGAGCTAGAAGTTTTAGGTTACCGTGAGTTGCCAACAGATAACTCAATGATTGGTGCTGACCCGTTAAGCACTGAGCCTCAATTTGAACATGTATTTATTTCAGGTGGCCCAAGCACAACCCCTGAAGAACTAGAACGTAAACTTTACGTTCTACGTAACTATACCGTTCGTGTGTGTCTTGAAAGCGTATCAAACATTGGCGATGATTTTTACATCAACTCAATGTCTTACAAGACTTTGGTATACAAAGGTCAATTAACAACTGAGCAAGTTCCTCAGTACTTCTTGGACCTGCAAAACCCAACGATGGTAACGGCTCTTGCATTAGTTCACTCTCGTTTCTCAACCAATACATTCCCTCGCTGGCGTCTAGCTCAACCATTCCGTTACATCGCTCATAACGGCGAAATCAATACGGTTCGTGGTAACTTGAACTGGATGAAAGCACGTGAAGCGATCATTGAATCTGATCTTTTCACTCAAGCTGAAATCGACATGCTTCTTCCTATTTGTCAGGAAGGCAGCTCGGATTCATCAAACTTCGATATGGCACTTGAGCTCCTAGTTCTATCTGGTCGCAGCCTGCCACATGCGTTAATGATGATGATCCCTGAAGCATGGCAAGAAAACAAAAACATGGATCCAACTCGTCGCGCGTTCTATCAGTATCACGCAAACGTAATGGAACCATGGGATGGCCCAGCATCAGTATGTTTCACCGACGGTGTTCAAGTAGGTGCAACTCTTGACCGTAACGGCCTGCGCCCTTCTCGCTATACAGTGACGAAAGATGACTTCCTAGTAATGGCTTCTGAATCTGGTGTTGTTGAAATCGAACCAGAAAACGTTGAGTTCCGTGGTCGTCTACAGCCAGGTCGTATTTTCGTTGCCGATCTAGAGCAAGGTCGCATCATTTCTGATGAAGAAGTGAAAGATGGCATCGCCAACGGTCAGCCATACGAGCAATGGGTTAAAGACAACCTACTAAGCCTAAAAGAGTTGCCTGAAGCAGATAACGCACACAGCCAACCTTCTCCAGAACGACTAATGCACCACCAGCAAGCGTTTGGTGTAAGTTCTGAAGAAGTAAATGAAATCATCGTTCCTCTTGCTAAAACTGGCTACGAGCCACTTTCTGCAATGGGTGCCGATTGGCCGTTAGCGATTCTTTCGCATCAATCACAACATCTATCTAACTACTTCAAGCAGTTATTTGCTCAAGTAACTAACCCGCCTATCGACCCGATTCGTGAGCGCATGGTTATGTCTCTGAACACTTACCTAGGTAAAGATCAGAACTTACTTGCTGAAACACCAGAGCATTGTCAAAAAGTAGAATTAGAATCTCCAGTACTTTCAAATGCTGAACTTGAAAAACTTCGCGCTATCGATAACGAGCACTTACAAGCTAAGACGCTAGACATCGTATTCCGCGCAAGTGAAGAAGAAGGCAAACTTGAACGTGCTCTTAAACGTGTTTGTCAGTATGCAGAAGATGCTGTAATCGATGGTTACTCGATCATCCTTCTAACTGACCGTGCGGTTAACTCTAACCACGCTGCTATTCCAGCAATGCTGGCTGTTGGCGCGGTTCACCACCACCTAATCCGTAAAGGCTTACGTGCGAAGTGTGACATCGTAGTTGAAACAGGTGACGCACGTGAAACACATCACTTTGCGACTCTAGTAGGTTACGGTGCTAACGCTGTAAACCCATACCTAGTGACTGAAACGATCATTGATCTACAGCGCACCAAGAAACTAGATCCAACACTATCTTCTGATGAGCTATTCGATAACTACCGTAAAGGTGTTAACGGCGGTCTTCTTAAGATCTTCTCTAAGATGGGTATCTCTACGCTTCAGTCTTACCACGGTGCTCAAATCTTCGAAGCACTAGGTATCAGCAAATCTGTTGTAGAAAAGTACTTCACAGGTACAGTTTCACGTATCCAAGGTTTGACGATTGATGACATTGCAAAAGAAGTGCTAGTTCGTCACCGTGTTGGTTACCCGACACGTGAGATCCCAGTACAAGTTCTTGATGTTGGTGGTGTTTACCAGTGGAAACAACGCGGTGAAAAACACTTATTCAACCCTGAAACTATTTCTCTACTTCAAGAATCAACTCGTAACAAAGATTACGCACAGTTCAAGAAGTACGCTAAAGCAGTTGATGACCAAGGCGATAACGCAGCAACATTGCGTAGCCAACTAGCATTCATTAAAAACCCGGCAGGCTCTATTCCTCTAGCGGAAGTAGAACCGATTGAGAATATTCTTAAGCGTTTTGCTACCGGTGCGATGAGCTTTGGCTCTATCTCACACGAAGCTCACTCAACACTTGCTGTTGCAATGAACCGTATCGGCGCTAAATCTAACTCAGGCGAAGGTGGTGAAGACCCAGTTCGTTTCGAGCGTAAAGAAAATGGCGATTGGGAACGTTCAGCAATCAAACAAGTAGCTTCAGGTCGTTTTGGTGTTACCTCTTACTACCTATCTAATGCTGATGAACTTCAGATTAAGATGGCACAAGGTGCTAAGCCAGGTGAAGGTGGTCAATTACCAGGCGATAAAGTTGATGATTGGATCGGTGCTACACGTCACTCGACTCCAGGCGTTGGTCTAATTTCACCACCGCCACACCACGATATTTACTCAATCGAAGATTTAGCTCAGCTAATTTACGATCTGAAAAATGCGAACCGTGCTGGCCGCGTAAACGTGAAGCTAGTATCGGAAGCGGGTGTTGGTACGATTGCATCAGGTGTAGCTAAAGCAAAAGCTGATGTCGTTCTTATCGCTGGTTTTGATGGTGGTACAGGTGCATCTCCAATGTCTTCTATCCGTCACACAGGTCTCCCATGGGAACTTGGTCTAGCGGAAACGCATCAGACTCTACTGAAAAATGGTCTACGTAACCGTATCGTTGTTCAGTCTGATGGTCAGATGAAGACTCCTCGTGACCTTGCAGTAGCAACGTTACTAGGTGCCGAAGAATGGGGTGTAGCAACTGCAGCATTGGTTGTTGAAGGCTGTATCATGATGCGTAAGTGTCATAAGAATACCTGCCCTGTTGGTATCGCAACACAGAACAAAACACTGCGTGAACGTTTCGACGGCCGCGTAGAAGACGTAGTGACATTCTTCCAGTACATGGCTGAAGGCCTACGTGAAGTGATGGCTGAACTTGGCTATCGCACAATTCAAGAAATGGTTGGTCAATCTCAGAAGCTAAAAGTTCGTGAAGACATCGGCCACTGGAAATACAAAAACCTAGATCTAACGCCTGTTCTACACATTGAACCTGCGCGTGAAGAAGATGGCGTGTACAACCAGACACAACAGAATCACAACCTAGAAGACGTTTTAGACCGCAAGTTGATTCAAGCTGCTATCCCAGCACTTGAGAAAGGTGAAGCCGTTAAAGCTGAATTCCCTATCATCAACACCGACCGTTCTGCGGGTACTATGCTGTCGAACGAAATTTCGAAAGTGTACAAAGACAAAGGTCTCCCTAAACCAATGGACGTTAAGTTCTACGGTAGTGCGGGTCAGTCATTCGGTGCATTCCTTGCGAAAGGTGTGAAATTCGAAGTAGAAGGCGACGCGAACGACTACTGGGGTAAGGGCCTATCTGGCGGTACTTTAGTACTTTATCCTGATGCAAGATCTTCAATTATTGCTGAAGATAATATTGTTGTCGGTAACGTATGTTTCTATGGCGCAACTTCAGGTGACTCTTACATCCGCGGTATGGCTGGCGAACGCTTCTGTGTTCGTAACTCAGGCGCTAAAGTGGTTGTAGAAGGTGTTGGTGACCACGGTTGTGAATACATGACTGGCGGTATTGCTGTGATCCTTGGCTCTACTGGGCGTAACTTTGCAGCAGGTATGAGTGGCGGTGTCGCTTATGTTTGGGACAAAGCTGGCGACTTCGAAAGTAAGCTAAACGCTGAACTTGTCGACCTAGATCCAATCGAAGCAGAAGATAAAGCTCTGCTGAAAGAAATGCTAACTAAGCATGTTGAATTCACAGGAAGTGAAGTTGCTCAGTCTTTCCTAGACAACTTTGAAGTAAGCATTCAATCACTGGTTAAAGTAATGCCACGTGACTACAAAGCTGTACTTCAAAAGCGTAAAGCTGAAGCACAACAGACACAAACGGAAGAAGTGGAGGCAGTATAATGGGTAAGCCTACTGGATTTTTAGAACACGGTCGTGAGCTTCCAAAGAAGCTCGACCCATCAGTTCGTATTGAAGACAACAAAGAGTTCGTCCTAAACGAAGAGTTTGGTGAGAAAATTGGAACTCAGGCTTCTCGTTGTATGGACTGTGGCGTACCTTTCTGTCACAGCGGTTGTCCGATTGGTAACATCATCCCAGAGTTCAACGATGCGGTATATCGTGACAGCTGGGAAGAAGCTTGGAATATCCTAAGCTCTACCAACAACTTCCCTGAATTTACAGGTCGTGTATGCCCTTCACCTTGTGAAAGTGCATGTGTTTTGGGTATCAACCAAGACCCAATTACGATCTGTAATATCGAAAAGACAATTGTAGAAACTGCGTACCGTGAAGGCTACGCAAAGCCTAAAACACCGCGTTCTCGTACAGGTAAAACTATCGCGATTATCGGTTCAGGCCCTGCAGGTTTAGCAGCCGCTGAACAGCTTAATAGCGCAGGTCATTCTGTTACGGTATTCGAACGTGATGAAAAAGTCGGAGGCCTACTGCGATTCGGTATTCCAGACTTCAAACTAGGTATGGACGTTATTGACCGTAAGATCAATATGATGGCTGAAGCTGGCGTTGAGTTTAAAGTTAACCAACACATTGGTGTTGATGTTAATGCTCAACAACTTCGCCAAGAGTTTGATGTAGTTCTACTTACTGGTGGTTCTACCGTACCTCGCGATCTACCAATCCCAGGTCGAGAGTTCAAAGGCGTCCACTTCGCGATGGAGTTCCTTGGCCAAAATAATCGCCGAGCTAACAACTTAGACCTTAAAACAGAAGAGATTCACGCTAAAGATAAACACATTGTGGTTATTGGCGGTGGTGATACAGGTTCTGACTGTGTAGGTACTTCAAACCGCCATAAGGCAGCAAGCATTACTCAGGTTGAGATCATGCCGATCCCACCGGAAAAGCGCCCTGCCAATATGCCTTGGCCTCAATATCCAATGATCATGAAAACAACGACTTCTCATGAAGAGGGTTGTGAACGTCATTGGAATATCCTGACCAAAGAATTTATCGGTAACGATAAAGGCGAGGTAACAGGTCTACGTATTGCTGATATCGTATGGCAAGACGCGAAACCAGGCGAACGTCCAGGTTTTGAAGAAGTAGCTAACACTGAGCGTGTTATCCCATGTGATATGGCATTCCTAGCAATGGGCTTCTTGCACCCAGAACCAACAGGTGTACTTGCTCAACTTGATATCAAACTTGATGAGCGCGGTAACGTAGCCTCTGAAGGTTTCGCAACCAACCAAAAAGGCGTTTTCGCTGCTGGTGATATGCGAACGGGTCAATCTCTAGTTGTTCGTTGTATCAATGAAGGTCGCGAATGTGCGATTGCTATTGATGACTACCTAATGGGTAACTCTAACCTAGAAGCGAAAGCAGATTCACTCATGCTTTCCGCATAATATTTCTCAGGCTAGCGTCAATGACGTTAGCCTAGAGGAAAAAGTAACACCCTTCCTAACTTTTATATTTGGCTAGCACTCGATGCTAGCCTTTTTTATTCCTACCACACAAATAAATGTTACAAAAATGTAACAACAAAAACCCTATCCCTTTGATATAAATAGCAATAAACAGACTAATACTTGGCTATTGTCTAGCTTGCGTGATAAATGACCATAAACTTGACCTTTTACACAATTAGCTATACGTTGTGAAATCGATGAAAATTAAAACAATAGATTTTGTTAACGAATTCAATAACGATTACTAATTAACTATGCACATATAAGAAATATAATGAATAGTTAGTCATTTACTGTCTGGATGACAGAGAAGCAAAGGGAGAATTGCAATGGCTCTATATGATCCTAGTCTTGAAAAAGACAACTGTGGATTTGGTTTAATAGCGCAAATGGAAGGGCAACCTAGCCATAAACTCGTTCGTACCGCGATTTCAGCACTAGACCGAATGACTCACCGTGGTGGTATCGCTGCAGATGGGAAAACCGGTGATGGCTGTGGCCTACTGCTACAAAAGCCTGATTCCTACCTACGATTAATTGCCGAAGAGTTAAATTTTAAGCTCGGTAAGCAGTACGCTATTGGTATGATTTTCTTCAACCAAGACCCAGTAAAAGCCCAAGCGACCAAAGAAATCATCAATAAAGAACTCGCTCAAGAGACGTTAACGGTTACGGGTTGGCGTGACGTTCCTACTAATTCTGAAATGCTTGGTCCTATCGCAAAAAACTCAGTACCTAATATCCAGCAAGTCTTCATTTCAGCTCCAGCGGGTTGGCGCGAGCGAGATATTGAACGCCGTTTATATATTGCGCGTCGCAGAATTGAAAAACAGATCACAGAAGACAAAGATTTTTATATTTGTAGCCTTTCGACACAAGTCATCGTCTACAAAGGTTTGTGTATGCCTGCCGATCTTCCGCGATTTTACCTAGATCTTGCAGACTTACGTATGGAATCTGCAATTTGCTTATTCCACCAGCGCTTCTCAACGAATACTCAACCTCGTTGGCCACTGGCTCAGCCATTCCGTTATTTAGCTCATAACGGTGAAATCAATACCATCGAAGGTAACCGCCAATGGGCTCGTGCTCGTGCCTATAAATTTTCTTCGCCACTACTTCCGGATTTACAAACTGCCGCACCTTTTGTCAATGAAACAGGATCGGATTCCTCTAGCCTAGATAACATGCTTGACCTCTTTTTAGCAGGAGGCATGGATGTATTCAGAGCCATGAGAATGCTCGTTCCACCAGCTTGGCAAAACCACCCAGACATGGATCCAGATCTTCGTGCGTTCTATGACTTTAACTCTAAACACATGGAACCTTGGGACGGCCCAGCAGGTATCGTACTTTCCGATGGCCGTTATGCAGCATGTAATTTAGACCGAAATGGTCTACGACCAGCACGATATGTCATCACTAAAGACAATCTAATTACCTTAGCGTCAGAGGTTGGTATTTGGGATTACGCACCTGATGAGGTAGCAGAAAAAGGGCGAGTCGGCCCCGGTGAACTGCTCGTCATCGATACGCGCCGTGGAAAACTATGGCAATCTAGTGAAATCGATAACGATCTGAAAAGCCGCCATCCTTACAAAGAGTGGATGGAAAGTAACGTTCATAAACTGACTGCATTCTCTGAATTACCTGACGAACAGGTTGGAAAGCGAGAGTTTACAGAAGATCAGTTAAGTACTTATCAGAAACAATTTGCGATGAGTAATGAAGAAGTTGACCAAGTCCTACGTGTACTTGGAGATATGGGGCAAGAAGCTGTTGGTTCTATGGGTGACGACACTCCAATGGCTGTACTTTCTTCAAAAGAAAGGTTGGTGACCGACTACTTCCGTCAGAAGTTTGCTCAAGTTACGAACCCTCCAATCGATCCACTGCGCGAAAAACACGTCATGTCTTTGGCTACAAGTGTTGGCCAAGAAATGAATGTGTTCTGTGAAACTGATGGTCACGCTTATCGTGTCACATTTGACTCACCAGTACTGCTTTACTCTGATATGAAGCAACTACTAGAGCTAAGTCAAAAACACTATCGTCATTCTGTACTTGATATCAACTACGACCCGAACACCACCGACCTCGAGCAAGCGATATTGGATCTTTGCGATCTAGCAGTCGAAGAGGTCAAAGCTGGAACGGTACTGGTTGTTTTATCGGACAAGAATCTCGAAAAAGGTAAATTACCTATCCCTGCAGCAATGGCCGTCGGCGCAGTTCAAACGCGTTTGGTAGATACTAACCTTCGCTGTGATGCCAATATTATTGTCGAAACAGGCACTGCCAGAGATCCTCATCAGTTCGCAGTATTACTCGGCTTTGGTGCAACAGCTGTTTATCCTTACCTAGCGTATGAGTCTCTCAGTAAGATCATTGATGATGGTGCGCTGAATAAAGACTACCGTGATGCGATGCAAAACTACCAATACGGCATCAACAAAGGTCTGTATAAGATCATGTCTAAAATGGGTATTTCGACCATAGCTTCTTATCGTTGCTCTCAGCTTTTCGAAGCTGTTGGCCTACATAATGATGTGGTTGAGCTCTGCTTCAGAGGCGTGACGACTCGTATTCAAGGCGCAAGTTTCAGTGATTTCCAGCAAGATGTATTCAATTTATCACGTAAAGCCTGGGCTAAGCGTAAACCAATTGATCACGGTGGTTTACTGAAATACGTTCACGGTGGCGAGTACCACGCTTATAACCCTGATGTAGTCGGTACATTACAAACTGCGGTTAAGTCAGGTGAAAGCTCTGATTATCAATCATATGCTCAACAAGTTAATTCTCGTCCAGCCGCTATGCTGCGTGACTTAATGGCTCTCAAGAAATCAGACACGCCTGTATCCCTAGAAAAAGTCGAACCTAATACTGAGCTATTCAAACGCTTTGACTCCGCCGCGATGTCGATTGGCGCACTTAGCCCAGAGGCTCACGAAGCTCTCGCTACAGCAATGAACCGCTTGGGTGGCTATTCAAACTCAGGAGAAGGTGGTGAAGATCCACGTCGTTTCGGAACTGAACGAAATTCGCGTATCAAGCAAATCGCTTCTGGCCGCTTTGGGGTTACGCCACACTACCTAACCAATGCCGATGTACTGCAAATTAAAGTGGCTCAAGGTGCTAAGCCAGGTGAAGGTGGACAACTTCCAGGGCACAAAGTCACAGCAGAAATAGCGAAATTACGTTACTCGGTACAGGGAGTGACATTGATCTCCCCTCCTCCACACCATGATATCTATTCTATTGAAGATTTGGCCCAGCTAATTTTCGATTTAAAACAAGTAAACCCAAAAGCATTAGTCTCGGTAAAACTGGTATCAGAACCCGGAGTTGGCACTATCGCAACGGGTGTAGCTAAAGCCTACGCTGATCTTATTACTATCTCGGGCTATGATGGCGGAACAGCAGCCAGCCCACTAACTTCAGTAAAATACGCTGGCAGCCCTTGGGAGCTTGGCTTAGCTGAAACCCAACAAGCACTTGTTGCGAATGGCCTGCGTCACAAGATCCGTTTACAAGTCGATGGTGGTCTGAAAACAGGGTTAGATGTCATTAAAGGCGCAATTCTTGGCGCAGAAAGCTTCGGCTTTGGTACAGCTCCAATGGTAGCTATGGGCTGTAAGTTCTTACGTATCTGTCACTTAAATAACTGCGCAACGGGCGTAGCGACACAAGATGAAACTTTACGTAAGGAGTACTTTAAAGGCTTGCCTGAAATGGTCATCAATTACTTCACAGGTCTGGCTGATGAAGTTCGTCAGCATTTAGCGGATTTGGGTGTCGAAAAGCTAACAGATCTAATCGGACGAACAGATTTACTAGAAGCTGTCGAAGGCTTAACGGCAAAACAAAGTAAGCTCGATCTTTCCGGTATTTTAGAAGCGCCGATATCTCCTGAAGGTCACCCTGTTAGCTGGACGGAGCCAAACACACCGTTTGATAAAGCTGAACTTAACCAACAAATCTTAGATGATGCTTTAGCTGCTATAGAAACCCAACAAGCGACCACTCTTCACTACAACGTGATTAATACCGACCGTTCGATTGGGGCTCGTATCTCGGGTGAAATTGCACGCCGCTACGGTAACCATGGTATGGCTGGAACGCCAATTACTCTGAACCTCAACGGAACCGCAGGTCAATCGTTTGGAGTATGGAATGCTGGTGGTGTCGATTTAAATCTAACTGGTGATGCCAACGACTATGTAGGTAAAGGCATGGCAGGGGGTAAGATCTCAATCAAACCACACCAAGGCACGACTTTCCCTTGTAATGAAGCCACCATTATCGGTAATACCTGTTTATATGGGGCAACCGGAGGCAAGCTCTTTGCCGCAGGTACAGCTGGTGAGCGTTTTGGCGTTCGAAACTCTGGCACTATCTCTGTAATTGAAGGGGCCGGAGATAATGCTTGCGAATACATGACTGGTGGCATCGTTGCCATTTTAGGAGCAACAGGAGTTAACTTTGGCGCAGGTATGACAGGTGGCTTTGCCTACGTACTTGACCAAAATGATGATTTCCAAGGTCGCGTTAATAACGAATCTGTAGAAGCGATAGCTCTATCCGACCTAGCTATACACCAAGAACATTTACGTGGACTGATTGCTGAACATTTAGAAGAGACAGGTTCTGTTCATGCCGAAAATATTCTTGCGAACTTTGATGAATGGATTCCGAAGTTCTACCTAGTAAAACCACAAACCGCTGATCTGCGAACACTTCTTGGCCATCAAAGCCGCAGTGCAGCAGAACTACGTGTTCAAGCGCAATAATTGGAAGGAGCCAAACAATGAGCCAGAACGTATACCAATTTATTGACGTAAGTCGCGTAGACCCGGCGAAGAAGCCCGTCAAAATTCGTAAAATCGAGTTCGTTGAAATATACGAACCATTTACCAAGCAACAGGCAACGGCTCAAGCAGACCGTTGTTTAGACTGTGGCAATCCATATTGCGAATGGAAATGCCCAGTCCATAACTACATTCCTCAATGGCTAAAACTGGCTAATGAAGGGCGAATTATCGAAGCTGCGGAGCTTTCACACCAAACTAACAGTCTTCCTGAAGTCTGTGGTCGAGTATGTCCTCAAGACCGTTTATGTGAGGGGTCTTGCACGCTAAACGATGATTTCGGTGCAGTCACTATCGGCAATATCGAAAAATACATTACCGACAAAGCGTTTGAGATGGGCTGGAAGCCAGACATGTCAAAAGTGGAGTGGACGGATAAGAAAGTAGCGATCATTGGTGCAGGTCCAGCGGGACTGGCTGCTGCTGACGTGTTAGTTCGTAATGGTGTTAAGCCCGTGGTATTCGACCGTTACCCCGAAATCGGGGGGCTACTTACTTTTGGTATTCCATCTTTCAAACTTGAAAAAGGCGTAATGGAAAACCGCCGCCGTATTTTTTCAGATATGGGCGTTGAGTTTAAAATGAATGTTGAAGTCGGAAAAGATGTCGCCTTACAAGAGTTAGTAGATGAATATGATGCTGTCTTCTTAGGTGTGGGTACCTACAAAAACATGCGTGCCGGATTAGAGAATGAAGATGCACCAGGCGTTTATGACGCTCTCCCATTTTTGATTTCCAACACCTACAAAGTCATGGAGCTTGAAAACCCTCAGACGTTTGTTGATATGGCAGGGAAAAAAGTCGTTGTACTTGGTGGTGGTGACACGGCTATGGACTGTGTTCGAACCTCTATTCGTCAAAATGCAAAGCATGTCATTTGTGCCTATCGCCGTGATGAAGCCAACATGCCAGGGTCTAGACGCGAAGTAAAAAATGCCAAAGAGGAAGGCGTGAACTTCATGTTTAACTTGCAACCTTTAGGCTTAGAAGTCGATGCTAACGGACAAGTCACAGGTGTGAAAGTGGTAAAAACAGCGCTAGGAGAACCAGATGAAGCCGGTCGCCGCCGCCCTGAACCTGTTGAAGGCAGTGAGCATGTTCTTGAAGCCGATGCGGTGATCATGGCATTTGGTTTCCAGCCACATAAAATGTCGTGGCTAGAACCTTTTGGTGTTGAATTGGATCAGTGGGGACGAATCAAAGCCGCCCAAACTCAAGAGTTCCAGTATCAAACAACCAACAAAAAGATCTTCGCAGGTGGCGATGCGGTTCGCGGATCGGACCTGGTAGTCACAGCCATTGATGAAGGGCGAAAAGCCGCAGAAGGAATCATGGACTATTTAGAAGTATAGGTTTCCTTTATTTAACTGTCCGTTACTATTAAAAGGATCCGTACATGGATCCTTTTATTTATTCCAACACCTCTAAATCAATGTCTAAATAAACATACTGGGAAGAACAATGAAGAAAGTCGCCCTCATTATCACATCAGCGTTTGCTTTATCAGCCTGTAGTCAAAGCGTTACTAACATAACAGACAGAACAGCCTCTCTATGTGGTGAGAAACCTAACTGCGTGTCGACCCAAGACTCTCGTGATGAACACTCTTTGGCTGCGTTCGAACTGACTGACACTGCTACTTTAGATAAGATCGAACTGGTTGCTCTTTCTTTATCTGGATCAAAAACGGCCAAGAAAACAGATAACTACTTACGAATTGAATGCACTACTAGCATCATGCGATTTGTAGATGACTTTGAAGTTAAAAGAGAAGGAAACCATTTATTGGTTCGCTCAGAGTCACGCACTGGTTACTCTGATTTTGGCGTGAATAGAAAGCGTGCAGAGAAATTTAGAACAGCTTTGAAAGAACAAAAACTGATTAAATAATTGAATCAACTCATGGATAATCTTCTAAGAAGTGCTTTACCGCTGTCGCCCGGGGCTTCTCATCCATGCTACAATTTCGGCTACTGTTCAAACTTTTATTAAGAGACTACACATGAAAATCGGCATCATTGGCGCTATGGAGCAAGAAGTTGCGATCCTAAAATCTGCAATTACTGACATTCAAGAAGTGAACAAGGGCGGTTGTACCTTTTTCTCAGGTCAACTAAACGGCGTTGATGTTGTTCTTCTTCAATCTGGAATTGGTAAAGTAGCCGCGGCTGTCGGCACTGCTATTTTACTCAGTGAATACCAACCAGATGTGGTTATCAACACAGGTTCTGCGGGCGGTTTTGACGCTAGCTTAAACCTAGGTGACGTTGTGATCTCAACTGAAGTTCGCCATCACGATGCTGACGTTACTGCGTTTGGTTACGAGATTGGCCAAATGGCTGGCCAGCCTGCTGCTTTTACTGCAGATGAGAAATTGATGTCAGTGGCTGAAAAAGCGCTTGAACAAATGGCCGACAAGCACGCTGTACGCGGTCTTATTTGTACTGGTGATGCGTTTGTTTGTACTGCGGAACGCCAAGAGTTCATCCGTAAACACTTCCCATCAGTTATTGCTGTTGAAATGGAAGCATCTGCTATTGCTCAAGCTTGTCACCAATTCCAAGTACCGTTTGTGGTTGTCCGTGCTATTTCAGACGTTGCAGACAAAGAATCTCCAATGAGCTTTGACGAATTCCTACCTCTTGCAGCACAGAGTTCTTCTGAAATGGTGCTGAAGATGGTTGAACTACTTAAATAAGCACTTAAAAAATGCAAACACTGTTTGATCAAGTATTTGCGAATGGAGTGCTCCTCGTTATGTGGGGAGCACTCTTATTTCATTTAATATTACCCATCCCTTATTCAGCTCACCCTACAACTCTTTGGCACAAATTTGCAGAAATACTCGCAGGTAAAGTAAACAACAATCAAAACTACTCGCAAAGCCTACTTTCTGGCTCTCTTGCTTGTCTATTGATGTGTTTTCCCGCTTTAGCAGTACTTTGGGCACTGAAACCATTAGTTTGGCAGCCACAGTTATTCGAACTAGGCCTATTACTGCTTGCTATAGATTGGCGTAATAATGAAAAGCTAGCGAACCAACTAATCAAAGCTTTAGCTGGCGAAGATAAAAAGCTCGCGAGGCGTTTATTATCACCCGTTGTTAACCGTCAGACAGATAGCCTCTCTACACTAGGATTAGGTAAAGCAGGAGCTGAAACCATTATTATGGGTTATGGCCGCAACGTCATCTGTGTCCTTTTTTGGTATGGTATTGGCGGCGGTATTGCAGCGTTAATGTATCGATTAACTGCGGAACTTGCTCGAGCCTGGTCCCCTAGCCGACAAGAGTATTCACCGTTTGGTATTACAGTCATTCGTTTAGTGGCTGTGCTCGATTTCATTCCACTCCGCTTATTCGCGCTCATGATTGTATTTGGTACTAAAGCAAGCCACACATTCAAATCGATGCTTGCACAAAGTAAATCTTGGCCCTTACCAGGCCCTGCATGGCTAATAACATCGGTAGGTAATAAACTTGAATTGTCGTTAGGTGGACCAGCGATATACAACAATACCAAGATGATTCGCGCTAAACTCGGTGGCCGCATTGCACCATCAGCACTGCACCTATCTCAACTTCAAAAACTACTCGCATGGCGAATAATGRCATGGATCTTCCTGCAAAGTGCCGTACTACTCGCAGTTCATCAAGGTATATAGTACCAAGGAATATAAATTGAGCTTCTCTTCGTATACCCGCTATCTAACCATAGCTTCTACCATTAGCATTTTTTCGGTTTGTGCCCAGCCATCTGACAAGGTGGAGCGCGTTATTAGCTTAGCCCCACACGCTACAGAGTTAGCCTATGAAGCAGGTCTCGGCGATAAATTAATCGCAGTAAGTGAACGAAGTGACTACCCTCAAGCAGCCCAAAGCCTTGAAAAAGTCGCTAACTACAAGGGCATTAAAGTTGAAAAGATTATCGCCTTACAGCCTGATCTAATTTTAGCTTGGCCCGCAGGAAACCCTCCAAGAGAACTCGAAAAGCTAAAACAGTTTGGCTTTGAAATCTATTACTCTAAAACAAAAACTCTCGATAATATTGCGACCAATATTGAGCAGCTCAGTCAGTACTCTGATGATCCCCAGATTGGTATAAAAAACGCGAATGCTTATAAACAGCAATTAGCTGAACTCAGGAAGAAATACCAAGGTGCATCTCCTGTACGTTATTTTTACCAACTAAGCGAAAAGCCGATCATTTCAATTGCGCAGGGCCATTGGCCTAGTGAGGTATTTGAATTTTGTGGTGGAGAGAACGTCTTTAAAGACAGTGCATCCCCTTATCCCCAAGTTGGCATAGAACAAGTGGTGTTGAGTGCACCGGAAGTAATCTTCACTTCCCAACACGCAATTGATAATGGAAATATGTGGGCGTCTTGGGAAAGTGAGATTCCAGCCATAGAGAAAAATCAAATTTGGTCTCTCAATTCAGACTGGATTAATCGACCAACACCAAGAACATTGAACGCCATACAGCAAGTGTGTAATTTCTTCGATAAAGCGCGCCAAAATCGCTAACTATTTGACGTAATTTTCCGTACAATTTGCCCAATCAACCTGTTCCCTAACTTTACAAGAGCGTTAGTATCATGGACTCCATGCTGCTTTATTTTATCGATTTATTTGGCACCGCTATTTTCGCTATTTCTGGCGTAATTTTAGCTGGCCGCTTGAAGATGGACCCTTTTGGTGTCGCTGTATTAGGCAGTGTGACAGCAATAGGCGGTGGTACAATTCGGGATATGGCTTTAGGCGCTACACCCGTATTTTGGATTACAGACACCACCTATTTATGGGTAATCCTATTAACTAGTCTATTCACAATGATAATTATCCGCCGCCCAAAGCGTCTGGCTTGGTGGGTATTACCCGTATGTGATGCGATTGGGCTAGCTGTATTTGTTGGCATTGGTGTAGAAAAAGCAATGGCTTACCAAGACTCTGCGTTAGTTGCCGTAATTATGGGGGTTATCACAGGGTGTGGTGGCGGTATCATCCGCGATGTTCTTGCACGTGAAGTCCCAATGGTTTTACGAAGTGAAGTTTACGCAACAGCCTGTATCGTTGGCGGTGTGTTCCATACAACAGCCCTGACTATGGGTAGTGACTCTGAAACTGCATTTCTAGCTGGTGCATTCTCAACACTACTTATTCGATTAGGTGCAATTAGATGGCACTTATCGCTACCAACATTTGCCTTAAATAAATAGGCACCTGAATTAAAACCACTAAAAAGGGTTGGCATTTATGCCAACCCTTTTTGTTTTCTAAAGTCCGATTCATTTATGATTCGGCCCCCAATAAAATGACGCCCCTACCTTTAAGTTAAAAACCTTCGCCAACGTAGAACTGCGATTCGCAAAGGATTATCTAGCTATAAAAAAAACCCACTCAAAAGAATGGGCTTTAAGCATTTATATCCGCTTAACGGTAGCTTACGCTAGTGAAGCTTTCACTTGTGCGTGTAGCTCTTGAACTGAAGTTACTGACGTCTTCGCGTCTGCAGTGTGCGCCATACAAGTCGCGAATGCAGCGTTTAGCGTTGTCGTGTAGTTAACTTTCTCAGCCAATGCGCCACGACGAAGAACTTTAGAATCTTCAATCGCTTGACGGCCAGCAGCAGTGTTCACGATGTACGTGTACTCGTTGTTCTTGATACGATCAAGAATGTGAGGACGACCTTCGTGTACCTTGTTTACTAGACGTGGGTTGATACCCGCTTCACCAAGGATAACCGCTGTACCGTGTGTTGCGTCTAGCTGGTAACCAAGCTTAGATAGCTTAGAAGCTAGGTCAACAACACGCTCTTTGTCGCCTTCGCGAACAGAAAGAAGTGCACGGCCGCCTTCTGGGTAGATGTTGCCACAACCCAATTCAGCTTTAGAGTATGCTTCTGCGAACGTCGCACCAACACCCATAACTTCACCAGTAGAACGCATTTCTGGGCCTAACAGTGGGTCAACGCCAGGGAACTTGTTGAATGGAAGTACAACTTCTTTCACTGAGTAGTAAGGTGGGATGATTTCTTTCGTAAAGCCTTGAGACTCTAGAGATTGACCCGCCATTACACGAGCTGCAATCTTAGCGATTGGTGCGCCAGTTGCTTTAGATACGAACGGAACAGTACGTGCTGCACGAGGGTTAACCTCAATTAGGTACACTTCATTGTTCTTAACAGCAAACTGCGTGTTCATCAGACCACGAACACCCAACTCGAACGCTAACTTTTCAACTTGCTCGCGCATTACGTCTTGGATTTCTTGGCTTAGCGTGTATGCAGGAAGAGAACATGCTGAGTCACCTGAGTGAACACCCGCTTGCTCGATGTGCTCCATGATACCGCCGATAACTACGCGCTCACCATCACAAATAGCATCTACGTCAACTTCAACAGCGTCGTCTAGGAAGCTATCTAGTAGTACTGGAGATTCGTTCGATACGCTTACTGCTTCGTTGAAGTAGCGACGTAAATCTTGCTCGTCGTATACGATTTCCATCGCACGACCACCAAGTACGTAAGAAGGACGTACAACCAACGGGAAGCCGATTTCGCGAGATTTCTCTACCGCTTGCTCCATTGTTGTTACTGTTGCGTTTTCTGGCTGAAGTAGGCCTAGACGGTCTACAGCAACTTGGAAACGCTCACGGTCTTCTGCACGGTCGATTGCGTCTGGGCTAGTACCGATGATTGGTACACCAGCAGCCTCAAGAGCACGAGCCAGTTTAAGTGGTGTTTGACCACCGTACTGAACGATAACGCCTTTTGGCTTCTCTACACGTGCGATAGCTAGTACGTCTTCCAGTGTTACTGGTTCGAAGTACAGACGGTCAGACGTATCGTAGTCTGTAGAAACAGTCTCAGGGTTACAGTTAACCATGATAGTTTCGTAGCCATCTTCACGTAGTGCTAGTGATGCGTGTACACAACAGTAGTCAAATTCAATACCTTGGCCGATACGGTTTGGACCGCCACCCAAGATCATGATCTTGTCTTTGTCTGTTGGGTTCGCTTCACACTCGTCATCGTAAGAAGAGTACATGTAAGCCGTATCTGAAGAGAACTCAGCCGCACATGTATCAACACGCTTGTAAACTGGGTGGATATCGTATTGGTCACGCAGACGACGGATTTCGCTTTCTGCTACACCTAGAATCTTAGATAGGCGCGCATCAGCAAAACCTTTACGCTTAAGCTTGTTTAGCTCGTCTTTGTTTAGACCAGCAAAGCCTTTCGCTTTAAGTTCTTGCTCTAGCTTAACGATGTCTTCGATTTGAACTAGGAACCAACGGTCGATTTGCGTTAGGTTGAATACACCATCTACCGACATACCAGCACGGAATGCGTCAGCGATGTACCAAATACGCTCTGCGCCAGCTTCTTTAAGTTCGTGACGGATAGTCGTTAGAGCATCTGGTGCATCTAGGTCTACCATTTCGTCAAAACCACTTGCACCAACTTCTAGGCCACGAAGTGCTTTTTGTAGAGATTCTTGCTGGTTACGGCCGATAGCCATAACTTCACCAACTGACTTCATTTGCGTCGTTAGACGGTCGTTAGCACCTGCAAATTTCTCGAAGTTGAAACGAGGAATCTTAGTTACTACGTAGTCGATTGTTGGTTCGAATGATGCTGGCGTTGCGCCGCCAGTGATGTCATTCATAAGCTCGTCTAGCGTGAAGCCCACAGCCAGTTTCGCTGCAATCTTAGCGATTGGGAAACCTGTTGCTTTAGAAGCTAGTGCTGAAGAGCGAGATACACGTGGGTTCATCTCGATGATAACCATGCGGCCATCTTTCGGGTTAATACCAAACTGTACGTTTGAACCACCTGTTTCAACACCAATCTCACGCAGTACTGCTAGAGATGCGTTACGCATTAGTTGGTATTCTTTGTCTGTCAGCGTTTGAGCTGGAGCCACAGTGATTGAGTCACCCGTGTGAATACCCATTGGGTCGAAGTTTTCAATCGCACATACGATGATGCAGTTGTCGTTTTTGTCACGAACCACTTCCATCTCGTACTCTTTCCAACCGATAAGTGATTCATCGATAAGAAGTTCGTTAGTTGGAGATAAGTCCAAACCACGACGACAGATTTCTTCAAATTCTTCTTTGTTGTAAGCGATACCGCCACCAGTACCACCCATCGTGAACGATGGACGAATGATACAAGGGAAGCCAACCATGTCTAAAACTTTGTAAGCTTCTTCCATCGTTTTTGCTGTATCAGCAGTTGGACATTCAAGGCCAATTGATTTCATTGCTTTATCGAAGCGTGAACGGTCTTCTGCTTTATCGATAGCGTCAGCCGTTGCACCAATCATTTCAACACCGAACTCTTCAAGAACACCGTGCTTTTCTAGGTCTAGAGCACAGTTCAATGCAGTTTGGCCACCCATAGTAGGTAGAACTGCATCTGGCTTCTCTTTAGCGATGATGTTACGTACAACTTCCCATTGAATCGGCTCGATGTAAGTTGCATCTGCCATATCTGGGTCAGTCATGATTGTCGCTGGGTTCGAGTTTACAAGAATAACTCGGTAACCTTCTTCGCGAAGCGCTTTACAAGCTTGAGCACCAGAGTAATCGAACTCACATGCTTGGCCGATAACGATCGGGCCAGCACCTAGAATAAGAATACTTTTAATGTCAGTACGTTTTGGCATTGTCTACTACTCCGAATTACGCTGTGTGCTGTTTGATTAGTTCAATAAAGTGGTCGAATAACGGCGCTGCGTCTTCTGGACCTGGGCTTGCTTCAGGGTGACCTTGGAAGCTAAATGCTGGCTTATCTGTACGGTGAATACCTTGTAGAGAACCATCAAATAGTGATTTGTGCGTTGCACGTAGTGTCTCTGGAAGGGTTTCTTCGTCAGCAGCAAAGCCGTGGTTTTGCGAAGTAATCATCACAACATCACGATCTAAATCTTTAACAGGGTGGTTTGCACCGTGGTGACCAAACTTCATTTTCACTGTCTTAGCGCCTGACGCAAGAGCAAGAATCTGGTGACCTAGACAGATACCGAAGATTGGTAAGCCTTTTTCTAGGAACACTTTTGTCGCTTCAATTGCGTAAGTACATGGTTCTGGGTCACCAGGGCCATTTGAAAGGAAAACACCGTCTGGGTTCAGTGCTAGTACTTCTTCAGCAGAAGTTTCAGCTGGAACAACCGTTAGGCGGCAGCCGCGGTCAACAAGCATTCGTAGGATGTTTCGTTTTGCACCGAAGTCATAAGCAACAACGTGGTATGGTAATTCAGAGTCTGCTTTCGCTTCAGGAAGTCCACCCGTAAGCGTCCACGAACCTTGTTTCCATTGATACGCTTCTTTTGTTGTAACTTCTTTCGCAAGGTCCATACCTTTCAGGCCAGGGAATTCTTTTGCTTTAGCTAGAGCCAAAGCTTCGTCTAAATTGTTACCCGCTACGATACAACCGTTCTGTGCGCCTTTTTCACGAAGAATACGCGTCAGCTTACGAGTATCGATATCAGCGATACCAACAACGTTTTGCGACTTAAGGTAATCAGAAAGGGATTGTTCATTACGGAAGTTAGAAGCGATTAGAGGGAGATCGCGAATCACAAGGCCTTGAGCGTGGATTGAAGAAGATTCTTCGTCTTCGGAATTGGTTCCGGTATTGCCAATGTGAGGGTAAGTAAGGGTAACGATTTGTTGAGAATAGGAAGGATCAGTGAGGATTTCTTGGTACCCCGTCATCGAGGTATTAAAAACGACTTCACCAACTGCAGAACCTACAGCGCCAATGGCTTCACCGTGAAATACTGTCCCATCTTCTAGGACGAGTAGTGCTGACTTCTTCAAGACAACCTCCAGAAATAAAAATGCATTAAAATTGATTTAATTTGCAAATCTACCTTCCTGAAACACCAAAAACTGCGTGTTTATGGAAATTAGACAAATTGGCGGTATTTTAGTGATCTGCGTGATACGTGTCAACATTTAACGCAAAAGAAATTAAAGATTTGTAAGAACTGATTCAATTTCACCTATCAAAGCTTCAAAAGTTCAACTTTCAAACCAAATTAATTCGAATATTACGATTTTCTAATTTCAAACCCTAATTTTCACCCTACAATTAGTAACAAAAACATCACCAACAAAAAGCAATCGATAAAAGAGAGAGTAAACGTAACAATTCAAAGCTCTTAACCACAAACCAAAACCAAATAGGCAAAACTAACAGCTAAGTTAGTAGTTAATGAGGAGAACAAGATAATTAAAAGAAGAGTAATAGGGAGTAGTTACTAAAGAAAACATGCCAAATAAAGAAAGCGCCGGCAATTGCCAGCGCATAAATATCTATTTACAGATCATTCAAACCAAGCACATCAGTCATGGTATAAAAGCCAGCAGGCTTATCGTTTAGCCAGACAGCTGCCTTGATTGCGCCATTAGCAAAGGTCATTCTGTCCGTTGCTTTATGGGTAATTTCCACTCGCTCGCCAATATCAGCAAACATTGCAGTATGTTCACCAATGATATCGCCGGCACGAATAGTTGCAAAACCGATTTCATCTTTAGTTCGCTCACCGGTAATGCCTTCTCGTGACCACACAGCAACGTCGTTAAGTTCGTTACCCATAGCACCAGCGATTGCTTCGCCCATACCAATAGCTGTACCAGAAGGTGCATCTACTTTGTGACGGTGATGTGCTTCTACAATTTCAACATCGCAGTAATCGCCCATTACTTTAGCCGCTTTTTCTAATAACTTGAAAACGAGGTTTACACCAACACTGTAGTTTGGAGCCATCACAATCGGAGTCACTTTTGAAGCTTCAGCAATAACCACTTTTTCTTCTTCAGAAAACCCAGTAGTCCCGATAATTATTTTCTTACCGTGAGCTTTACAAAGTTCGATATTCGCCAGTGTGCTAACTGGAGCTGTAAAATCAACAATTACATCAAAATCGTTAATCGCCTTAGCTAGATCGTCAACCAGAGCAACCTCAAAATGACCTTCGCCACAAAGCTCACCAACGTCAACACCAACTAATGAAGACTCCGGGCGTTCAGACCCAGCTCCAACACTCGCGTCTGAATTATGATGTGCGGCTTTCACCAAATTTCGCCCCATACGGCCAGCTGCTCCTGCAATTGCAATTCTTACCACTGCGTTTATCTCCATCATTAAGTCTTGTCACTATTGAACAGCAACATAAATTTTCTATCTATTTAAATTAACAACAATCTCAGATTCAGGCTAGCTATAAAGCGAACTCTTTTACAACTCGCTCTAGAATCGGCACATTAGCCTCAGGGAAAGAATATTTCGGTAGTGATTCGACGCTAACCCATTCCCCTTGCTGCCCCTCTTTTCCAT